>DAOM01000111.1:0-23639 GCA_002501855.1 Candidatus Nitrosopolaris nunavutensis | reverse complement strand
TTTTTTTAGTGATATTAAACCCCTTAGCAACACGGTGTCGTTGAGCCCTGTTTCAACGAGTAAATTTTTTAATCGATAAACGTGATTTGTACTCAAGCTTTGATACCAACTAGCCTAAATCCAAGTATCAAAGCTATCCCAATAATGGTGAAACCTGCTGCTAATAATCCTCCCTGCGTTTTTGGATTTACAGCTTTTCCTGATGTATAGAGCAGGAATGCGCCAGCCATTCCAATGAACAAGATCATTGTCGTCACCATCGTTTCTCCGATCGTTTGAACGGACCTGGAAGGGACAATGAATGTACTAGCACTTACATTTGCTCTTTCTATAATCGAATTAAATAGACCTGATCCTAGCAGGAAGAATATTATTATATAAGTGACAGCAACGATAATGGCCAGTTGGCCAGTGTTTGGCAGCATACGCTACCGTCAAAATATTTTCTATAAATAGGTTTGCTAGGTGATCGCAAATATTTCAAGGCATTTCAGAAAGGCCTATCCGTCACCAAAAATGACAACGTGTCTACGATAAATAACATACTTTTTTCAACCTTTTTTTATTTCCATTCCCAATTTCTGCAGTAGTGCTATCTACCTAGTCTCATTCGTATCCAAAAACTCCAACTAGATTACTAAGGAGGGCAATTTCCCCTCTGAAGCTGTGCTGCAAAGGGCGGAAGTTAGTCATTTTCCTTGCTCATCCGCACCCTTGCGTTTCACCAGAGCGCTGAGCATTCATAAAGAAATTAGTTTATCTCAAGTCAACCCTTATCTTTAGCATTAAGCTTGATAGCTTCCTTTATCCAAGAAATTATTTGTTTTTTATTGATATCTTTTTCCGAATGTATTTTAAGGTGGCGCATGCCTTTTCCTGTTCCTTCTAGTAGGTGTTTTGGGTCTGGTAACAACGTACCCTTAAAAAAAGCCAGATTAATATAGGATATTGTTTCAAAACTGTATACAAAGGTAAGGTTACCCCATTTTATTCTCTCCACGACATTAGGATGTACTTCTAATATGATATCTCTGAGACGCAGAGCGCGCGCTCTCTTGTGGCCTGGAAGCGCCGCAAAGAAACTCTCAACGACCGATTCCATGACTGGCAGTCCGACTAATAAGGCTAAATCCTATATAATTTGGATCAAATCAGCTACTACAACTACTCTACCTACATTAGAGAGAAACACGTTTTGAGAGACACAAACCTTGAGAAACATTAGGCGGAGAAAATTCAAGATTTAGAACATGACGAACGGTAGCCGAACGCTCATAGTGAATCATTTTGAAGGCTTTTGATACCTTATCTCTATAATAGAGGTTATTTAGCTATGCAATACAAACACAGACCTTCTTTGGCGTCTATCGATAAGATTGAATACTTGCTACCTTGGCTTAATATAATTATAATAGTAACTATAGGTTTTATAGTCTGTTTTGCACAACACAGTGTATGAGGTTGATTGATAAGCAACTAAATGTTCCAGAAAAGATATTAAAAATGAAGGATTTTAATGATACTTTTGAATTAGTGAAGTTAGCAGTTAACAGTAAATTCAATATGCACAGAGCAGGATTGAGCCTCATTCTCCAAGGCTTGCCTAGTAGAATCGGAGCATATCATATCCTAGGTTCTAACGTAATTGTCGTAAATCGATCTATTCTAAACATAATCCAACAGCACAAGTCAATCGAGGAATATAATTCCTATCTCTTTATGGTACTGGTACATGAGTATCTTCATAGTTTTGGGATCATAGACGAATTAGGAGTTAGGCAAATGACATACGATCTATGTTGTTCACTTCTTGGCATAGACCATCCTGCCTCAATAATGGCGAAGGGAGATCCTTCAACTTTGTTTCCGGAGCTTAATTTGCTCAGGTGGGAAAGGTTTGACGAGCATTTTGAAGTCATAAAGAATTTTGATAAAACAACTCAGTCTTATATACAGTAATAAGGTTGCTGAATCATTATTATCGGATATTGAAGAACTGACGAAACACCGGCCTGGTGAAATCAAAAAAACGAACTAAATGACCGTGAATACTTTATGATTACAAAAAAAGGGAAATAGGTTTTCCTTTGATAAATTACCTTTTTGAATGACTTTCTTATTCGTTCGTTTGTTACATTTCACCCATGCCGCCCATTCCTCCAGGTGGCATGCCGCCCCCTCCTGGTGGTCCACCAGACTTCCCAGAGGCTATTACATCGTCTATCCTGAGGATCATTGATGCAACTTCTGTTGCGGATTTGATGATTTGCTCTTTAACGACAAGTGGTTCGAATATTTCCAATTTGTATATATCAGCAATTTTGCCATTCCTTACGTCAATTCCGGTCCATTTCGAACCCTTACTCTGCTTTGACCTTAAATCTGTGATGGTATCAATTGGATCCATGCCTGCGTTTTCTGCTAAAGTCAATGGAATCACTTCTAAAGATTCAGCAAACTTTTCTGCCGCTAACTGCTCCCGACCGGATAGTGTGCTTACCCAATCTCTTAGTTTTGCTGCTGCATACGCTTCTGGAGCACCCCCGCCTGCAACTATGACCGGTCTCTCGAGCACGTCTTTTGTAACCATCAAGGCGTCATGGACTGATCGCTCTGCTTCGTCAACAACTCTTTGAGATCCGCCTCGAATCAGTATAGTTACTGCCTTGGGGTGTTTGCAGCCTTCTACGAACACCCATTTGTCCGTTTCAATCTTTCGCTCTTCCACGAGATCGGCAGAACCTAGGTCTTTAGCTGTAAGGTCATCAAGGTTGCTCACCACTCGTGCGCCAGTTGCTCTTGCCAATTTCGCCATATCACTTTCTTTGACCCTACGAACCGTTAAAACTTCAGCCTTCGCAAGGTAGTGCTGAGCAATATCATCTATACCCTTTTGGCATACAACAACATTCGCACCGGTCGCCGTTATCTTGTTGACCATATTCTTTAGCATTTTATTCTCTTCTTCTAGGAACAGATTCATCTGGTCAGGGGAACTGATGTTTATCTTGGCATCGAACTCTGTTTTTTCAATCTCAAGAGCAGAGTTAAGAAGAGCAATTTTTGCTTTTTCAACCTTCTTTGGCATCCCTCCGTGGACGACTTCTTTGTCAAGAACAATTCCCTTGATCAATTTAGTGTCATGCAGAGAACCGCCAGCCTTTTTCTCCACTTTAATATCATCAATATCTAACTTGGATACGGAATCACTTTTTTCAGAAACCTGAAGGCAGGCACTAACTACCAACTCTGCTATCTGGTCTGATTCCCTCGAGACTAGTTTTGTCTGCATTGAAGTCTTTGCGACTTTAATCAAATCTTCTTTGTCATTTTCTCTAATCTTCTGTCCCATGCTGTTGAGAATTTCAATTGCCTTTATAGCACTCTTTCTGTAGCCGTCAACAATAATCGTAGGATGGACATCTTTCACGATAAGCTCCTCTGCCTTCTCTATCAGGGCACCTGCTAGTATTACCACAGAGGATGTGCCGTCACCTACTTCGTTATCAGTTGCCTTGCTGATCTCGACCATCATCTTGGCCGCAGGATGTTGAACATCGATTTCTTTCAAAATCGTTGCGCCATCATTTGTGATTGTTACGTCACCTAGAGTGTCAACCAGCATCTTGTCCATGCCTCTAGGACCAAGACTCGTCCTTATTACTTCAGCAATCAATTTTGCGGCAGTAATGTTATTCTTCTGAGCATCTCTGCCTTTTGTCTGAGTTGCGCCTTCCTTCAATATTAATACTGGCATTCCGCCAGCTGATCCTTGTTGAATTGTAGCCATATTCATATTCCTCTTTAAAATTTATAAATTATATGGCAGAGTTTGGGATATTTTAAACTTACTGCAAATTTATCGTTGCAGCCCCTATTGGTACTCAAATGAGGAGCCACAACAGATAATTAAGTTAGAAAAGTATTCAAAATGTTAGGCCTTACATTTCTTTTGAGGCAGATAATCAAAAAGGAAGTGGCAGGAATAATTACTTGAAAAGTTCGTCGTATTTTCCTGCTGAAACTTCAGAGTAGATATCTTTTGCAGGTTTCCCTTCAATTGTCATTCCGATGCTTTGACAAGATCCGATTACCTCCTTTACCGCACCCTGTATGTCATTAGCGTAGGAGCTATCAATTTTCATTTTGGCGATTTTAATGGCAGTTTCCATAGTTATATCTCCAGCATAGTTTGTTCCTGCCGTCCCGGAGCCTTTAGTTACACCTGATTCTTTGATTATCAGCGCAGCTGTGGGTGGAACTCCTACTTCAACAGTGAATTGCTTTGTTGTAGTATCGACTTCTACTTTTACAGGAACTTTCATTCCAGGGAAATCCTTGGTTTTTTCATTAATGGTATTTACCACTTGTAATATGTTTACTCCTATAGGACCGAGCGCCGGTCCCAGCGGAGGCCCAGAACTTGCCTCTCCACCATTAACTAAAGCAGAAACGGTTTTTTTATCGCCCATGCTTCAAAACACAGTTGAGCTGAAATATAAACGTCTTTTACAGTCACGATAGCATATATATAAACGGTGAACTTTCTGGGAGCGCCTAATTTTTCATGACGCGTAGAATAGAGTTTTGGACAAGGAAACAGGGACCCAAGCACTAGACACATTCGCCATATGCACCTTCGTGGCGATCACAACCATCTTTCTGAATATATCCAATATTCAGCTCGTTGGTAGTACAGCATTCTCATCACGCTAAAAAGTCAGGCCGCGAGAACACAAAAAAACACGTACAAAATTAGTGCGACACCTTTTTCAGATAATTTGCATCTACCGTTACGGGAATCTGGTATGGAGAATCAAGTAACACGACTGTCGCTTCTTGCTTTTCGTAATCGACTCTAGTTATTTTCGCTTTCATAGCCTTGAACGGCCCACCGATAATTTCTACTATATCATCGACATTCAGATCTGATACGACAGGTTTTTTCACGAGGTAACCTTCGATGTCCTTGAAGGGTAATTCTCCACGGATTTGGCCTCGCACATGACGGACACCTGCCAGTGCCTCATAGGCGATGTTTGAATCAGGAGCTTCCACGATAATATATCCTTTAAAATTCTCCAGAATAAGAATTGAAATAATTCCAATCTTTTTCGCGTTAATTCTATTTTGTATAATGTTTGCCACTATGTTTTCCTGGCCACCTGTTATTCTGATAGCGAAAAATTTTGCGTCTAAACCTGGTCTTGTTGCCGGTTCCTGAGTAGGTGTATCTAATGTATCAGATGGTGTAGCCGATATATCAGAAGGCTTCTTAGGGGATTCATTATCATCAAAAATATCATCAATTTCTTCAATATCTCCTTCATTCTCTTTAACGCTCATTATTTTTCAATTCAATATAGAACGGGTGTCGGATTTTATAAATTTACTTCGCTGGACAAGATCGAATATTATAATCAGTACTTGTAACCATAAGATGATAATTGACTTCCACAGAAGCAGACGTTGACGTGCTGACACTAGGAGTACAGTGGATGATGAGGTTAGAGACGCACTCAATCGAGCGGCACTAGCCAATCAATAAGCGCGTCAAGCTCTTCACAATCTAATGTTATCCTTATTGGACCAAGTGGCGATTCCTGATCCGCCTCAATCACTACTACAATGCCAGTAGCAGCCGCCTGCTTGTTCAAAAGGAAGCTAGTGCTATCTGCAACTCGATTATTAAGCAACATACGTCTTAAGACGCCCATTGCGGATCTAGACCTAATCTGTTCATAAATTGTACGAAGTGATTCAATTTCAAGTGACCTACCAATAACCCTTCTTCCATATCGGAACTCCGGCGAACATTCGATCACATTCGCTATTGCGGCAATTACTCTCTCCGGCGACTCTGAGGGGTTAACTGCAGCCTCAACTTTTAATTCAACGGGCGTTGTGATCGGTGATTTTTTCATTACTACCTGCCTTTATTATTCCGAATACCGTCATCATTATAAAATTCTCCGACCCATTTTCGGACTATTCCAACAGCTTTTTCCTCTAATTCTTCAACTGTTAAATTATTGTTTGACAACATTTCATCGGACATTGCAATTGCTTCGCTTATACCTACAGCCAATTCACGTTTATCGCGTATGCCAAAATCATTTTCGTTCAACGGGGCATCGCCTCTAGCTCTCTTTTTTAGATGATCAAACCTGGTATTTGCAGATGCATGTATAGAGAGCAACTTAACCAGGCCAATAGTTCGCAATATCTCGACTTCAGGAACGCTCCTGACGCCATCAATCACGATATTCTGATTGGCATCACTTCTAACCTCTCTTTTTTCAATTTCATTTAGTATCAACTGAGCAATTGCTCCTGGACCAATCTCCCTCCTCAATTTTAACATTAACTTACCTAAGTTAATATCAGTCGGCTCTATGTTCTTTCGTCTGGCTTCATCTCTTACTACATCACCCATTGCTATCACAGAGAATCCTTTTTTCTTTAGTGAGTCGGCAACGGTAGATTTACCAGAACCAGGCATTCCAGTAAGACATACGATGAATTTTGTCTTTTTAATTTTTTTATCCTGAAAATCGGCGTTTCTGGTTCCAGTTTCCTTCTTTTGCGTGCTATCTTTTTCTGCCATATTTGCGACACCCCTGCCGCCTACTCAAGGAATCTATTAAATTTTCGCCGTGCTATTGGCGGAATGAAATGTATATTTAGTTATTCTGGCTACTGCCAGTTATTCCAAAATAATATAAAAGTATATGAAAGATACTTTGGGTAACTTGAACAACATACGGGCCTTTATTGCAGTTGATGTATCAAACACCCTCGCTATCGAAAAGCTACAACACGAATTGGTAGCTGACGGCGAATGGACACCAGAGCAAATCAGACCCGTGAAAAACCAGAATCTTCACTTTACCCTTATCTTCCTAGGAAACATACGCCTAGAAATCATCGACGAAATTAAGATCAAAATATCGGAAATACAATTCGAGCCAATAAAAATAACGTTCACTGGGATCGGTGGATTCCCGCACCCTAACTTTGCTAGGGTTGTCTGGGTCGGAGTAGACGAAAACGGGAACCAAAGGCTTGTTAGTCTTGCAGAACAGGTAGTCATAAAATTGTCAGAGATAGGCTTGACGCCAGACAAACCGTTTACGTCCCACCTTACGGTATTTCGCGTAAAAGGAAGAAGTTTGAAGATCCGAACAGAGATATTGGATAAGTACGGGAAGAAAGATTTCACTTCAGATATTATTGACAAATTCCATCTAAAACGAAGCGATCTTACTCCTTCAGGACCGATATATACAAATATCTTTACGGTGCATGCTAGATGAAAAGTATTAGCAATATTATTTCACAAGCGCTAAAGCAATGCCAGCCCTCAGCTGAAGATGTGGAAAAACTAACGAAGATCGCAATTGAAACAAAGAGCCTTGTGAGTCGTTACATTTCTCCCAAAGTAGTGGATGTCGTCTTTGGAGGATCATTTGCGAAAGGAACATGGTTAAAGGACGAAGTAGATATTGACATTTTCATCAAAATTGATAACTCAGTCAATGATAAAGAGTTTGGACACCTTGGCGAGCAAGTAGGGTTGCAATCGCTTAAGGGATACAATCCATATCTTCGCTATTCTGATCATCCATATGTTGAAGCAGTTATCAATGGAATCCGAGTCAACGTGGTTCCTTGTTACGATGTACTGAAGGGTAAATGGAAAAGCGCTGCTGACAGATCGCCTTTCCATACTGAGTATATAAAAAACAATTTAGACGACGACCAAAGGAACCAGGTAAGGCTGCTGAAGAAGTTTTTGAAATCCGTTGGTATCTACGGAGCAGATATTGCCACAGGAGGGTTTAGTGGCTATGTCGCTGAAATTATGATTTTGAAATATGGTATGTTTGAGTCCGTATTGCATGCAATGTCAAATATAGGGGTAGAAAACAATGTGATTTCGATAGATAAGCCTGATGAATACAGTATAAAGAATTTTGAAAGTCAGCTTATCATTATCGATCCCATTGATCATAGAAGAAATTTAGGGACGGCTATTTCGGCTGAGAGTGTTGGCAAGTTGGTACTCGCTGCCAGATCATTCTTGGCAAAGCCATCTTTTGATTTTTTCATCAAAAATGAAAAAAAGCTCTCTGGAAATTATGAGGGACTTTATCCTAATTTAGTTATTATCGAATTCAGTTATAAAAGGCGTAGTCCTGATGTCATCTGGGGACAGCTTAAAAGAAGCCTTAATGCAATTTCCAAGCAACTAGAACTTGCGAATTTTAAAGTAATTCGAAGAATTTGCGTAACGGATCAACAAGAAACTGCCGTCTTTGTGTTCTTATTAGATTCCGTTACATTGTCTGCCTACACAGAAAAAATCGGCCCGAAGATATTTATGAGAAAAGAAACTGCCAATTTTATCTTAAAAAATCAGGAGAAATCGCTAATCACCTGGGTTGACAACGAAATGAGGGTTTCAACTTTAATTCAAAGAGAGACTACAAATGCAAAGCATTTCTTGAAATTGCTGTTGACCAAGAAAATCGAAAGTACAGGTATCACTAAGGGACTAAAGGGAGACATCCAAAGGTTATTTCGTATATATTCGGGCGATGATCAAAAAATAAATGGACTCGCAAAGGAGGCAGTTAGGGATCTTATCACATCGGATCAACGCATTTTGTAATAAAGTCGATCTAAATTGTCCTGAGCTTGTTCCTGTCATTTCGTATCCAAGACAAATCAACGACAGAGAATATAGCGGCCGTTTGAAAGAATTAGAAATTATGGGTGTTAACTCAATTTTACCCGTTGGAAGCACGAAAATTGGCAAATTTAGTATTCTAGGAAAGGGCGGCGTGGGTCTCGTGGTGAAGGTCGAATCCAACGATAGAAAAACCTACGCTCTCAAAATCCGAAGAATCGATGCAAATCGCAGGTCAATGGAAAGAGAGGCCAGGCTGCATAAAATTGCAAACTTAGCCGGTGTTGGGCCTTACATTTACGCAAACTCCGAAAATTTTATTTTAATGGAGTTTATAGATGGTTGCAACATAATTGGTTGGCTGAACCACCAAAATATTAACGCTGATCAAGTTCACAAGGTTGTAATAAGTACGCTCGAGCAATGTTATAGCTTAGATAGGGCGAATCTTGACCATGGAGAACTAAGCTGCTTAGACCATCATGTGCTGGTTTCAGAGAGTGTTAACGCTCACATCATAGACTTTGAGACTTCCAGCATTGATAGAAAGACACGCAATGTAACGGCGGCTGCCCATTCGTTGTTACTAAGCGGAACAGTTTCAAGACGGGTCAATAACAACATACATTTTCCTGAGCGAGAAAAAATTATTCAATTACTGAGGATGTATAAATGGAATCAAACTAGATTCAGTTTCGATAAAATATTACAAGCGTTCGGTTAGGCCGTCTGCTAAACTTGTCTCTGCTGATCTATTGGTCTCATGATCTTTTAGAGGAGTAGACATACATAACAACGTGATGTTTGTGGTGCCAGCAGACTCCCCTATCGAATTCGGGAGAAAAAAGGTTAAGCTTAAAGGAGGTACATTTATTGACGGTTTTCCTAGTGTTGGGTTGGCCAACGCCATTGCATCGGAATGGTTTGTTCATTCTCTAGCGACTGAGCTTGTCGCAGTTCTTGATTCACCTGGTTTTCCGTCGTTATCAATAATTCAAAAATGGTACTCCAAATTTTCCTGCAATAATCTATGCCAATGAAGACTTGAAACTTGCTATTTTTGTCTATGTATCGCCTAATATCGAAAACAATGACAATTTTGCGATGGGCAATTGAGGAGTGTGAGCTTGTCATAAGCGCTGCTGGTTTGCAGGACGACTACACTCAAGAAGAATATGATATTAAACGATTGAACGAGTAGTTTATGCTGCTGCGAGCACCAATACCGCTCTAAAGTGCCGGAATCCAACAACTGCCTAACAGTTCTGTAACAGAGATTCCTACACTATTATTGAATGAGGGAACATGGTTGAATAAAGATGTGATTGTTTTGTTAGTCAAATTGTTGAAAGATGCGCCAGATTTTCGGGCGGCAGCAGTAGTTTCGCAGGCTGTCAGTAAACAGTGCCGGGCGTCTCATGTGATATCATGTCACTACTCAAGGAAGCAGAACTAATGGAAAAAAACCTATGAAGGATCAAAAGAGAACAGACAAACCCTAACCCAGGACTGTATGGATAATAAGAATTGCAGGATGCATAAACAAAGTAAGCAAGTCAGAAATATGTGAATAATATATTCTGGCATGGGAGGCAGAAATATTTAGGGATGAAATTTCGGATGCTAGCTAAACCCTGCATATTTTATATCACTTGACAATATGACATACGGAATGCAAGATTTCAAGTTGCTCTAAAGGATGTTGTAGAGGATTAGGCACACGCTGTAAGAAATAACCTGAAATTGCACTCAAACGTGGCATTAATTCTGCGAGTAGGGACTTAAAGTATTCGGCGTAGCTGTGGAGTGCGGACTGACGTTTTATGATCAGGACTTAGTAACGACTCGTATCTTTACTTATTAATGACAATTCGCACGAAATCCAGATATTGGGCTCGGTAATTTAGAAGTAGATATACAATAATGGCCGAAGATACATCATCGACCGCTTCGAATACTATCCCGTTTCCTACCTTGACTATTCTATATTTGCCTGCTGAGGCAGAGAACATTATAGAAGAAGTGAGTCAGAAGTATTGCAACATAACAGTAGAGGACTGCAATGGGTTCTTCCACGGCGGCGTAAAGAGACAATACAAGAAGATAACTATTTGGAGCCAAGGAATTGATAGCCTTTGGTTTAATGCAATTATTGCTAGAATTAAGGAACTGGCCAGTGTGGAGTTTGTTCCGATTGTATCTGGAGGGATAATGTACTCTGTCTAAACTACAGCTTGGAGTTATTATGCCGGTGATGGCCAAACTGTCGTGTCCAATCTGTAGCTAAAGTTATTATTTTCCTAGAAATAACTCGGTTGTTTAATGTTCACTTTAGCGAGTTATTTTTGAAAAGACAAGTTTAAAATAGTAATCATTTCATGTCTTTCGATCTTATTTGCATCTGTATTGATGCAAGAATGAAATATATTATTAGACAGCTGCAGATGTTTCTATCATATTTAGTAACGTATCATTTCGGTGTTGTTGCAGAAACATATCATTTAAAGAAACAACGAGATAAGCAAGAGGACTAACTATTTTACGATTGGTGGTCTTATTAGAACTCTTTGATGATAGAGTCCATAGAGCGATTGCTGGGAAGGTTGTATTGTGGGTTTTGGTATATTACTCATTCATACCGGATATCCCTGCAATCCAGCAAAACGCTATGAAAGTCTGTTGTTTTCTCCTGCAGGACTTCGTCACTTCCGAATTAGTTTAAGACTACCTATACGAGCCCTAGGCGGGATTTGGACCCACGACCTAAGGTTTACGAAACCTTCGCTCTGCCAGGCTGAGCTACTAGGGCAATCAAATAGAGGCAGTTGATCATTCATTATTTAATCCTTCATGTCTTTGTATAAGAATAAATGTGACAATTTTTTGAATAAAAATTAAGACAAAATCAAGTTAAATTAAATATCACCGGTCTTTAGTCGTATTTAATATGAAGGTCTCAATCTCTGGCATTAGGGGAATTTATGGTAATGACCTAAATTTGCATGAAGTTATCAAATTCAGCAGATTATTCGCATCTTGCTTAATTAGACCAAAAGGGAAATGTGTGCTAGCAAGAGATACAAGGCATTCCGGAAAAATAATTCTCCAAGCTGTGTCGGCGAGTTTAATGGAACAGGGGATTGATGTATACGTTCTCGATGTAGCCCCCACTCCTATGGTATTTAGGGAGACAAGGAAATATGGAGCCGGTGTCGTCGTAACAGCTTCACATAACCCGCTGGAGTGGAATGGACTAAAATTCGTAGTTGATGGAAGAGGGATTTACGAGAATGAATTGGATCTTATGCTTAAAGGCACTACATCTACATCAGACAAATATGGCAAATCATATGATATAGTGTCAGAATATTTGAACGAAATTTTTGATTTGGTAGTCCAAACGGGAACAAGCAGAGCGGTTACATTAGGATTTGACCTCGGCGGAGGCGCCACATGCAATTATGTCGAGGGACTCTTTAAAAAACTTGGCCACAAATTCCATTGTGTTAACGATGTCCCTGGAATATCCTCAAGAGGTCCTGATCCTACTATCGATGCTCTAAATGAATTACGTACTTTAGTACAGGAAAATGAGCTAGACTTCGGATTTGCCTTTGATTTAGATGGCGATAGACTCGTAGTAGTTAATAACAGAGGCGAGAAATTGAATCCCGATTCAACGCTGTTGCTATGCATAGCCAGTGCACTCAAGATGGGAATGAAAAAATTTGTAACCAGTATAGATACTAGTGTTTCTGTAGAGAAATTAATAAAGTCGCATCATGGTAGAGCTGAATATTCTAAAGTCGGTGAGGCAAATGTTGTTAAGAGAATGTTAGAACTTGACGCAGATGCCGGAGGCGAGGGAAGCAGCGCAGGATTTATTCTGCCCAGATTCAATATGTGCAGGGATGGATTTCTTGCAGCTGCGACTGTTTCTTCGTTGGATCGGGCAACGATAAACGAATGTCTGAGATTGGCTTCAGAATATGTGCAAATCAGATCAAAAATTTGTGTCAAATCTAGTGTACATCTGAAATTGCTCGATAAACTACTTGATCAATTCGGATCAGAATCATCTCAAATTTTGACGATTGATGGTGTTAAAGCAATATTTGATGAAAATTCATGGGTTCTTGTAAGACCATCAAACACTGAAGATGCGATTAGAATATCAGTTGAATCAAAAGCTAACAACGCACAATCCCTTTACAAGAAGATAATGGAGAAGGTCAACTTAATTTATGAGCGTGTTAAATGAACGAGCGATTATCGATATTATTATTTCTAATCTCGGGCTAAGGGGTAATAATAAAAGAAGAGATGATGACGTGTCAACCGTTTCGCTGCGAAACATGAAACGCATGAAGAGTCTCATCATAAAATGTGATATGCTAATTGAGAGTACTGACGTGCCCCCTGGAATGTACCCATGGCAAATTGCCAGGAAGAGCATATCTGCCTGTGTCAGTGATCTATCAGCAAAAGGAATTAAACCGCAAGTATCGGTAATTTCTGTAGGGATTCCAAAGAAATATTCTAAGACTGAGATTGAGGATCTGGCAAAGGGGTTTCAAATTGCTTCCAAGGAATTTGGTGTCAAGATAGTGGGTGGTGATACTAACGAATCTAAGGAGCTAATTATCGATTGCAGTATGATAGGATTTTCAGAGGATTGTGCATCAGGACTTCCCGGCAGAAACGGTGCAAAACCTGGTGACTTGGTAGTCGTTTCGGGAGAATTTGGGTATACGTCGTCTGGACTGAAAATTCTTACGAAAAACGCGAAAGCGTACGGTGAATTCAAAAATAATGCTATCTCATCCGTGATGAAGCCCAAACCTGCGCAAAAGTTTGGGATATCTCTTGCAAAATATTTCTCAGCATCAATGGACTCAAGTGACGGTTTGAGCATCTCTCTTTATGAACTTGCAAGACAAAGCAATGTTAACTTTCTAATTGATAACATTCCTTCAGCAAAAGGTGTATGCAATTTTGCTAGAAATAATCAGCTAGACTACAAGCGATTGATTTTTTGCGGTGGAGAGGAATATGAGATCGTCGGAACAAGTGCGCCGGCAAATTTGAAGAAAGCAAAGGCTACAGCCAGACGTTTAAAATTGAAATTGTTTATAATTGGCAAGGTAGAAAAAGGAGAGGGGAAAGTATTTCTTTTGGATAGGAAGACAGGAAAACGCGTTCAGCTCGAAGATATGGGTTACGTTCACCTAAACCATAGGAGAAAATCCGGTTAGAAGAGTCCCTTTGCTGCTGTTGTCGTTGGAATTGAAGTTCCTCCTGATACCCTTTGCTACATTTCTCCAGATAATTATACCATGATCTTTTTAAATACGTATAGAATCCAAGATAACGCCGATATCGTCTATGATCTAGGACACGTTCGGTAAATAGCCGTCGCAGACTGGGTGTAAGTCCCAGTATCGGCCCATTTTTCTAAAGCAATTTAGTTAGCATCTCGGTAACAAGAATAAATCCAACATTTCCTTTAGATGAAATCTTGGCCACCTAATAACAGGTTCAATATCATCTCCAAAAGAGAAAAAGATTCTACTCCTCGCATCGAGGCCAGCTCTAAACCCGAGGGTAACACATTAACCAAACTTCTTTAAGCCTGTTCAGTTTTAGCGGTACCAGCGCCATATTTGGCAAAGGTCTGAAGAATCTTATCAAGTTTAGAAACATCAATGTCACCATGTGTTAATCGTGCTATTCTTATACACTCTCTAATGTTTGTACTCTTGAGTCTATCGAATACTGCCTCGGCAATAATAGTAGCAACATCTCTATCTAGTCCTTCCTCCCTATCCAGAATTTCCACAGCAATATTTACAAATTCTTCCTCTGTATATGGCTTGAAATGCATATCTCTAAACCTAGTTAGCAGTGGCGGTAATAGCTTCTCCGTACTATTACATGAGGCATAAACCCATGTCTTTAGTTGAGTTGTTCTTTTTTGATTGTGTTTTAATTCGGATAAGATACCGGACTCCATCAGATTCAAAAGACTTGTCTGATCTCGCTTATTCATCTTCTCTATCTCGTCTATTATGAAATACCTCGGTCGATATTCAAACAGATAATCGAATATGCCAGATTTTGTAGAACTACTCCCAACAACGTAGTATGACCTTTCTAGTTTAGTAAGTGAACTCATAAACAATGACTTGGCTGAAGCAGGTGGTCCAACCAGGAGTAGATGTACTGGCTTGTCTGCCCTTATAGACATATCAAACAGTTCTTTTACATCGTCGAAACCAACAATGCCATCAAATAGACTACGTTTTTGCCCTATAGCCGGTTTAGAATATCTTCTATTACCATCAAGTTCTGAAACCGGGATGTTATTACTATTCTTTCTCCAACGACCAAATACTCTCATTCCCTTTACCTTCTATCCCAAATATAGATATGAATCAATCCTTTTTCAAACTGATTTAGCATTATCCTGACACTTTGTTCCTTCATCTTTTTCTTGTAGAAAAATAGTACCAATCATCCAACCCAGCCCAATCTAACCTCATTGCCATAATTCCAGTTACATAATCCAACAATTAAGACCAACCTTGTCAATACTAGAAAAATATAATATATTGAAGTATATTATTTTCCAAAGGTGTGACTGGGAGCTAGGAAGTAAAATGTCTTGCGCCTTTAAGAAAGTGAGTTAGGGCATGATATTCATCTTTTTAAAGGGCCGCTACCGTCAACCTATTCTATTATATGGTCATTTCATGGTGTTGGGAATCTCCGTGCGACTCTATTTCGATTGAATTTGTGATAATATAAAAACAGTTAAAGGCGACGGCATTAAGATTATTCACATTTCTAACTACGTTAATATAGCCGCCAAGTAATAAAATTACCTCTCTATTCATGTCCACAGATATCGCTGAAGTTACGCAATTTAAGTGGGGGGTAGCCCATATATTCAGTAGTTATAACAATACATTAGTCCATATAACAGACGTTAGCGGCGCTGAAACGGTTTCTTTCAGTTCTGGAGGGAGGCACGTAACAGCCGACCGATATGAATCTTCACCATACGCTGCTATGAAATCTGCAGTTGCCGCTGCTGATGCAGCCAAAACAAAAGGGATCAACGCCCTCCATATACGTGTAAGAGCAGTTGGGGGTGTGGGGCCGAGGATTCCAGGCCCCGGAGCTCAAGCAGCGATTAGAGCTTTGGCGCGGGCGGGTTTCCGAATTGGTCGAATTGATGACGTTACTCCAGTTCCTCATGACACAACACGGAAGCCCGGTGGAAGGAGAGGAAGAAGAGTTTGAGATCTCTCGCTGGTACCACCCTAATCTAAATACAAGAAGACATTCGTACCTCCGCGAAAAATTAAGATAATTGTTTGTTAATCAGCATTATCAGTTAGATCAAACTAACTACGGGACCGTGATTATACTAAAATTTTCAGCGAAATTGCGAAGAACTATGTCTACGGAGGAAGAGCTATCGGTTGGCTCGTGACTTAAAGATTAAAAGCTGATGTTGCAGCTAAGGTATCTTCATGGGGATATGGATTGAAAACTATCGTATAGTACATAATAAGTACGGTATATTACCAATTATTGATAATCCTCCCTCTCCCTATCCTAAAGTAGCTCCCTTGGCTATAAGGAAGGTAAAACGGTTACAGAATATCTAAAGGAAGAAACTATGTCTCAAAATGCTACTCCCTTGCGACTGGAAGACGTAGCTGAACTCGAGCGATATTTGATAAGTAAACACAAAAGATCCAGAATAGAATCTGTGTTTGACATATCCTTGTCAATTCTATACGTGGTTGCAGGTAACAAGAACGAACCTATGACTGACCTACGGGCGTCCCTCGAACTTGTGACTGATGACAGCCAGGATTCACTATACGTTCAGGATTACTTCAAAAGGCTTCTGTGAAGGTGAGGAGGTTTTAAAACGACTGGAAAGTTATTAACAGTAGTTTTTTGGGACATAAAGGGATTCTCCAAATTGTGTGACATTCTTAAAACTTATTCGACATTACTGGTTCCATTTTTGAGGGAATTTTTTGACATGGCAAGAAAAATAATTTTTGAATATGGTGGAGTATTGGACAAGTATATGGGAGATGGAGTAATGGGTCTTTTTGGGTTTGAAAGTAAAGCCGGAGAATGTACAGGGAATGCTATTTGTGCTGTTGCGGCAGCTCTTGAATTAAAAGAACGTTTTAAAGATCTCCAAGCAAAATGGATATGTATATGGGAAAAACATGTTCCACATACAATAACAATCGGATTGAAATGTGGAATTAATACTGGTTATGCCATAGTTGGTAACATAGGAACTGAGCGGAGAACTCAATTTACTGCACTAGGTACTACTGTAAATATAGCAAGCAGGTTAACAGATCTATGTGATAGTGGACAGATCATCGTCTCAGCTACTACAAAATCGAAAATTTCAAATCAATTTGAGCTAAAAAGCTTAGGTATCGTTACTGAACTTAGAAATATCCATGGCCCCTTCGAAATCTTCTCTGTGCTAAAGAAGAAGAAAAAATGTTTCTTGAATTAACAAATATTGGCTCATGATGATATGAAAGAAGTCTACTTGGGAAAACCCGTACAGAAGTTGGGAGATGTCATTAGCACTTTGTTTCTGGCAATGTTAGTGGACAGAATAGATTAAACACGCTCACGTTTTCACAGAGGGTCATGAAAATGAATTTTTGCCGTTAGAGCTTTTCAGACAAGAAGAGTTGAACTGTCACGCTGCTTGAATCTGCATAAAGAGTCTTAGCTTATTTGGATTTTAATGGCAGCTCTGTATGAGGGTGTTACTAGTAGAATTAATAGGAATTTGCCTCCTCAGATTAGAGAAGAACGGATGGCAACAGCAGACTCAGAGAATGTAAAAATCGATTCTTTATTTCGACAAGAATATGAATTACTAGCGCTTAGCAGTTTCGTCTGTAAAGTGGAAGGAAATTGATAAAGAAAGAAATGGTCCTTATTTCATTTCTGAAGCAATTTTTAGGTATGCCTCGCATTTTCTTTTTTTGAAATTTATACTTAACCAGGAAACAAACTTGTCCTCAAATTTTTTACCTTTTAAATTATCAATTTGATCTGAATTAAGCTCATACAACTTTTTTACAAACAGTCCGGAGAGGAATAACTTGGCAAAATACCATCCTGCACTAGGGGTCGGAGAGTCTAGAACGAAATTGCAATTATCATCGTTGTCATAATTGCAATTCTTCTGAAACTCGTATAGTACCTCTTTTGCAATTTTACTGTCGGATTCAAAATCGACAGTTACAAAGTCTATAAGAAAAGCATCGATCAATGGCATAGATTCTTTACTATGCAGCCGTGCTGTCTTCGTTTTCGTACTTCAGTTTATCAGAAAAGGAAACTAACTTACCATGATCCTCAACTCTGATACTTGTATTAACCCTGATATTGATCCCTACGGACCGGAACAATGCCAACAATTCTCCTCCTGATATCCTTTGGTTAATCTCGCCTGCTTTGATTAATTCCACAATTTTCCTTACTATCGCCCTCGTTTGAATTGGGAACTGAGATTTTGCAAGATCCAGTACTTCCTCGCCCCTGTCGTACAGGTTGCTAGATATGATTTCCATGTCTGTTCGCGGTTGACTTTCCTGTTCTTTCCTTGCTTTCATCTTCTCCTGTGTGGCAGCTTGCTTCTGTAGCTCTTTCATTTTTCGAGCCTTGATAATTGTGAGATCTCGATCTTCTTGCTCTGACATTAACCCTTTATCACCCCTAATGGGATTAATCTTACTACTTTGGTTGCTATTCCGAGCGAGTCAGAGACGTCTACCACGGCATCAACGTCTTTATATGCATCGGGTGTTTCTTCAACTATTCCCTCCTTCGTTAATCCCTTGACATAAATGCCCCTTGATTCTAACTTGGTTCTCACCTCTTCAACAGTATGACTTCTTTTTGCAGCAGATCTTGACATTGTTCTGCCTGCTCCATGTGCAGTTGATCCAAAACTCAAATCAAGAGACTTTTTATTACCTATAAGAATCCAACTTGCAGTTCCCATAGATCCTGGAATAATTACAGGCTGCCCTATTTCACGGTATTTTGCAGGGATTTCGTGCATGCCTGCAGGAAAGGCTCTGGTAGCACCCTTTCTATGAATAACTAGATCGCGCATTCCTTCTCCATTGATCGAATATCGTTCCACTTTGGCTATATTATGGGAGACATCATAAACAAGTTTCATATCTAGCTGCTGTTCACTCATACCAAACACTTTTTCAAATGCCTTTCTTGTCCAATGAGTTATCATCTCCCTGTTGCACCATGCAAAGTTTAAAGCAGAATTCATTGCCCTTCGATAATTCTCGCCTTCTGGTGATTGATTAGGCACGCACGCCAGTTCTCTGTCAATCAATTGAGTACCGTACTTTTTCAAAGCAATTTCGGAAATACGTAAATAGTCGCTGCAGACCTGATGTCCGAATCCTCTCGAGCCGCAATGAATTAAAACAGTCAACTGGCCTTGTTCGTCAATGCCCATAGCTTTTGCAGCTCTTTCATTAACGATTTTGTCAACTTTCTGTATTTCGAGAAAATGATTACCTGATCCTAAGCTACCTAATTGTGGTGCGCCACGTTTTTTAGCGATATCTGAAACGCTAGCTGGCTCTGCTCCTATCATTTTTCCTCCTTCTTCACACACCTCTGCATCCTGTTCCCGTCCGTATCCGCGCCCTATTGCCCAGTCTACGCCTTCTACAAGAAGTTCATCGAGCTCAGCTTTGGTCAATTTAACTCTTCCTTCACTCCCCACTCCCAACGGAATAGACCTAAAGAGCTCATTTACTAGATCTTTTAACCTGGGTTTTAGATCTCTTTCAGTCAAACTCGTTTTAATTAACCTTACTCCACAGTTTATATCATATCCTACTCCACCAGGGCTAATCACTCCCTCTTCAAGGTCGGTAGCGGCGACTCCACCGACGGGGAATCCATAGCCTTCATGTCCGTCTGGAAGAACGACAACATGTTTCTTTACCCCAGGCAATGTTGAAACATTTACTGCCTGATGAATAGTTCTGTCAATCGTCATCTTCGAAATAAGATCGTCGTTAGCATAAATCGTAACAGGCACCTTCATGTCATTAGAACCATCCATTTCTACTCGGAACTCAAACTCATTAATCTTAGTGACTTTGTGGTTACCGATTTTGGTTACTAATTCATTCATAGTCGTCTGTGGATTTGGGGTGGAGTCATTATAAGCCTTGCTTAGATAATTTACTGGCAAGAACCAGGCAAATGATTTGTCGTTTCCCAATAAGGTTTATTTTTCTTGTCTTCGGCGGACTTGTGTATATGCCAATTCTTCCGATTGATACAGGTCGCTACGGGAGTCCTCAAATCAAGCGAATATTCGAAGAAAGAGACCGATTACAATATCAGCTAGAGTTTGAAGCCGCGGTGGCAAAGGCACAGGCTCAAATCAATATGATTCCTGTAGGTGTTGCAAAGGAAATTGTCAAAATAGCGAAGTCTGACAAGATTACTTTAGAACGAGTGGGTAAATTAGAAGCAATTAGCGAGCATGATACAGCTGCAGTTGTGGAAGCCTTAAGCGAGAAGTGTTCGGCGAAATCGAAGCCGTGGATTCACTACGGTCTAACGAGCAATGACATCATAGATACTACCATATCGATGCAGATGAGAGATGTCTTTCGCATTATTGAACCCAAAATTTTGAGACTTGCCTTAATTTTGGCTGACCGCTCAGTCGAATTTCGGGCACAGCCCGCAGTTGGAAGAACACATGGACAGCATACAAGTATTATCGCATTTGGATTGAAATTTGCGGTCTGGGCTGCAGAGATGGCAACTCACATTGAAAGAATTGAAGAAGGAAAAAAGCGCTTCTTGCTTTGCAAGACACTAGGGGTCGTGGGTACCGGTTCTTTAATGGGGAAGAGAGCTTTAGAGGTGCAAAAAATAGTAGCAAAGAACCTGAGTTTGCATCCCGTGGATGCGGCGACTCAGGTAATTCCGCGTGAACGAATTGCAGAGATACAATTTTTGATCACGCTTGTTGGCTGCACACTCGACAAAATTGCGACCGAAGTTAGGAATTTACAAAGAACCGAGTTAGGTGAGGTTGCAGAACATTTTAGAAAAGGTCAGATGGGAAGCAGCGCAGTTCCTGTTAAACGCAATCCTATTAGAAGTGAGAAAGTTTCTTCGCTTGCAAGGCTTCTCCGATCTCTAATTGATGTTGCATTGGAGAATATCCCGTTATGGCATGAAAGAGATCTATCAAATTCGGCGAATGAACGATTTACCATTCCAATGGCTGCAATTCTGCTAGATGAAATGTTGAATTCATTAATGAGTGTCGTCGCAGAACTAAAAATAAATACCCAGCGTCTCACCTCGAACTTGGACATGACGAAAGGTCAGATTTATTCAGAATTTGTTCTGGATGCGTTGGTCAAAAAAGGAGTCCCTAGGATTACGGCATACAGGGATATCCAAAGGGTAGCATTTTCGGCATTGCAGAGCGGACAGCATTTCCGTGATGCCATCAAAAGGGATTCCCATTTAGCAAGGAAACTGTCGTCAGAAGAGTTAAAGTATATATTTGAACCAAATAACCATCTCGGCGCCTCATCAGAGATCATTGATCATGTCGTGAATAAGGTAAGGAATACAAGAAACAAATATTTTGATCATAAATCTAAACTTTCGCTATGAATCAATATTTGCAATTTTGAATGTTTTTAAGTCTTTGAAATTCTTGTGGATTAGCGAACCGTACTGCATAGCCTTCTTGGGCTTCTCTGCAGCTTCGTGGGGAACACCAATCATTACAGCAACCTCCCTGAGGATGTGTTTCCGAATGAAATCATCGCAACCCTTGATCTTATTATCAATTGAAATCTCCAGCGCAACTGAGATAAATTTTTCTGACAGAAAAGGGTGCTTGGTCTTTATGCCAAACTCTGCTGTTATCGATTCCACCTCCCTCATGAGGATGATCTCATTTTCAATCTTTTCATGTATTAATTGCATAATTCTCGCATTACCATATTTGTAAATTGATCTAAATCTATCGTAACCACAAAAAAGCTCATCACAACCATTTGCAGTTAAAATTAATCGTAAACCATTTTGTCGTGCGAGCATTCCAAGATAAAAAAATGCTATGCAATTTTCAATATGGGAGATATTCCCACAGCCTAATTTCTGCGATATATATCTCTGTTTATTGTGGAAATCCTCTTTTTTTAACTCCAACAACTTATGAGGTAAACCCAACCTTGTCGCAATTACCTTTGAAAATTCAATATCTAGAGAACCAGGAAATCCGATAGTTAATAGTGTGACTTTAATTCCTATATCATTGCAGAGTTTTGCAAGCAAGCTACTGTCAATACCACCAGAAAAGGCGACTGCTAAAGAAGATTCTTCGTTTACAGTCGCTGTCACAGCATCGACTAAAGCGTTTTTTAAGTCCACGACTAACACAATCTGTAACTTCTAAGATAGTCTAGTTCATAGATGACTTTATTAAATTTTGGAGTATTGTATAAAATCCTCCATCCTCAGCATTCCAAAGATACTGCAATGTGGATTTTCCAACTTTTGAATAAACACTACAATCCTTGTGCATTCATTTTGGTTGTTGAAGTTGACCCGTCCCGTACTGTACTTGATAGCCGCTCACATCTGCTTTCCGTTCGTCTGTTCCACAGCCCTCACTCTCCTACTCTCTGTTTCTTCGCTATAAGCAATGCCTTCTATTATTTTGAGTGTAAAGTGGTAGTCAATAGCAAGCCTTCACTACTTAGCCAACCTGAGACATAGAATAAAATCATTTCAGACAGCAGTGATACACTGATAATATGTTGGAGCCGATCCAGGACATGATTTCATCATCGATTTTATAAATTGCAGCTGTATTATTTTTAGTCATTCAGTTGCCAAATCTATCTTTCTGAAGTCATCCATTACTCTATTCCCACGTTACTGTCGTTAATGTGATACTCTACGGCTTTGTCAGGATTGTTAGATCACTTTGTTTAGCCCTGTCCAAAGATAGTAGGAATATATAAGATCAAAATATATAATCTAATGCTTGGCATTAGATATTGATCAGTACATCTTATTCACAATTTATCCTGCCGCGGCTATTTTCGGACTCGGATTTTTTGCAAGGAAGGCAAAGATAGGTGAATCGTGGAAATATGTGTTCCAGGCCTCAGCCAGTATTATATTTTCAATAATTTATTTTGAAGCCGTACCAAATGGAGGGGCGCAAGGCCTTGCCGCAGTATTATTCCTCTTTGGCATACTCTTGTTCTTCATGGCGCGAAAGTATATGATACATCCGGAAACGAAAGGACACGAGGAACGGACTGCCGCTTCAGCCAACGAATCCTAGAGTTCGCACCAAACTACTTGAGGAGCGAGTTGGATAGGAGACCGCCACTTACCACGACGAGATCTAATTCTCAGTCGCCCCCGCCGCAAATCTAAATTGAACATCGAGATAAAATCAACTTCTGAACGATGATCGATTAGAGAATCAATAAACTATCGTTGTATATTTTGGTATTCTAATGATGCCGTCCCAGAAGAAGAATTGTCTTAGTTATTCTCCAATATTTTCATAATAAATGCGTGAAATATCTCGGGGTTCTTTGTATAAAATTGATTCATTAGTATGGAATAATACAATTTTTTTATACTATAGCATTAGTGTGCAAAAATCTAATAGCAACTGCTTATAAAACATGTTTCTATCAGTCCCTCGATGTATTCAAAAACAAGAGCAGCAATCGTTAGTAGTCTGGCTGTTGTAGCAGTAGCAATGATTTTTGCAACAGGTCCACTTGTTGCCAATCACGCATTTGCCTACGGCTCACACCACAGCTACCATCAC
>DAOM01000083.1 GCA_002501855.1 Candidatus Nitrosopolaris nunavutensis | reverse complement strand
TACATCCCACAATGGTCGGAAAGGTAGTTGTGAAGTAAACTCCCTCCATTTTTTCAAATATCAATTAACCTATCATCTTTAAAGCCCCTCAAGCAATATTAGCATTAACTGGTATCTAATTCATTCAATTTTTTCAATATTATTAGCAATGGCTACGCCTACACAAACCATTAACACTAGATTATATATCGACCCAATCGCTGGCGAGCATGCCATTTCCAGAATACCAATCACAACTAACATTTCTAGTTCGATGAGTTTTCTTGAGAATTAAGAATTGCTATTTATATGGCAATGGAAGATCTGTGTCACCTATGAAAAGAGCAAGAACGTAGAATCTCTTTTAGGTAAAAGCAAAAGTATACGCGTATTTAGCGTAGCACATTAAGCGGATGCAAGATGCACTGATTCACTAACGAATTTGTTCTGCTTTATTTAGGAAAGTTCGTAGATATTCTAGGTAGACTATTTGCAACACAAGTTGGACCTTTTGCAACCACGAAGCTATATAATACATTGATGCAAATTCGGACCATGAAGGATTCCACAAAGCTAACACATAGGGTCGCCGTTCTAGACGAGGAACTGTGTCAGCCCAGAAAGTGTGGTCTCGAATGCATCGTGTATTGCCCGGTGAACAAGACTGGGGGTGAATGTATAGTACTTAGCGATGATAGTAAAAAGGCAGTAATTTCGGAAGATCTTTGTACCGGCTGTGGTATATGCGTAAAGAAATGTCCTTTTGATGCTATTGTTATTGTTAACCTGGCTAGAGAACTTGGGGTGGAAAAAATTCATCAGTATGGCATTAATTCATTTAGATTATACCGTCTTCCAACTCTTAAGAAAGGGCATGTTGTAGGTTTACTCGGGAGAAACGCTATAGGCAAATCCACTATAGTCAATATACTGGCCGGATCAATCACACCTAATTTTGGCAATTACGACTCCCAGCCAAAATGGGACGATGTTCTTAAAAATTTTCAGGGCACTGAATTGCAATCTCACTTTGAGAAAATCGCGGGCGGCGAGATACGAGCCTCGATTAAACCTCAGTTAGTTTATCTTATTCCGAGTGCTTTCAAGGGAACCGCTAAGGAACTGCTAAAAAAATATGACGAACGAAATGCGGCCGATGACTTGGTAGACGAACTTGGGTTACGAGATTTGCTTGACCGCAACGTTGGAAATTTGAGTGGTGGCGAATTACAAAGATTAGCAGTCGCGATTGCTTCAGCTAAAGATGCCGACTATTATTTTTTTGACGAGCCATCATCATTTAACGATGTTTACCAGAGACTTGTAGTTGCAAGAGTGATACGGGGCTTGGCTGACCTGGGCAAGAGCGTTATGGTCGTCGAACATGATATGACGTTGTTGGACTATCTTTCAGACTACATACATATTGTATATGGAGAGCCGGCCGCATATGGCATAGTTTCTGGTCTACAGGCTACAAAGCTTGGCATCAATAACTTCCTAGAAGGATTTATCCCTACCGAGAACGTACGCTTTCGTGAAAAAGCTTTCCGATTTGACACTACAAACTCAGTTGAGGACATTATTCTGGATACTGCCGTCGCGAGCTATTCCGAATTAACCAAATCATTCCCATCATTTCATCTCAAAATATTGGCTGGCCGGATACGACAAGGAGAAATCGCAGGTGTGATTGGTGCCAATTCGCTGGGCAAGACCACCTTCATGAGGATGCTTGCCGGGCTTGACAAACCTGACTCGGGTATTATAGAGTTAAGTGCAAAAATTTCATACAAACCTCAATATCTTTCTCAAGATTACGATGGCAATGTCTATACTTTGCTTTCTGCAGCATGTGAAGGCGTATCCGACATTTCTTCGATGGAAGAACAGATTATAATTCCAACCGGAGTCAAGAAACTCTATGAAAGAAATGTCAGGAATCTTAGTGGTGGAGAATTACAAAAGGTGGCCATAGCTGCAACTTTAATGCGTCCTGCCAATATCTATGCCCTAGATGAACCGTCCGCATTCTTAGATGTGGAAGATAGAATCGCATTTGCAAAATTCTTGCAACGATTTGTAAGGGCCTATGGTAAATCTGCTATTGTAATCGATCATGACATGCAACTCATAGACCTTGTAGCCGATTCTTTAGTAATTTTCGATGGCAAACCGGGTCTAGAGGGTTTGGCGAGCCAACCAATGCAGAAAGAGATAGGTATGAATAAATTTCTAAGGGAACTCTCTATTACATATAGAAGAGATGAGAATACAGGCAGACCCAGAATCAACAAGGAAGGTAGTCGATTAGATAGGTCGCAAAAAACTTCTGGAGATTATTATTACACAAAAAAATCTTCTGGTTAGTTATGCCACATATGCTGAAAGAGGTGTTAGCCACTTACCTCACCCCATCAGAACAGCACAGGATCTATTCAGCATTTGACATAATTGGAGACATAGTCATTATAAAGATTCCAAAGTGTTTAATGTCGAAAAAGGAAATAATTGGAGAGGCAATTCTTGACAATGTTAAACCAGCAAAGTCCGTCTTCATTCAAACATCCGCAATCAAAGGAGAATTTAGAGTACGTAATTTAGAATTTCTTGCCGGGGAAGACAAGACTGAAACAGAATACAAAGAACATGGATGTCGATTCAGGGTAGATGTCGTTAAGGCCTATTTTTCTCCAAGATTATCGACGGAGAGGTTGAGGGTGGCAGAGCTAGTGCGTGACAATGAGGTAATTACTAATATGTTTGGCGGAGTAGGGACATATTCTATTCTGATGGCTAAAAAGAACAATACGTGTACAGTCTACAGTATTGATTCAAACCCTGTTGCTACTGAGCTGTGTAGAATTAATGCGAAATTAAACAAGGTTGAAGACAATGTTATATCAATCCTTGGTGATGCAAGAGGAGTTATAGAAAAACAAATTGATGGTAAATCTAATAGAGTATTGATGCCTTTGCCAGAAAAGGCTAAGGAATTTGTCTCCTCTGCGAAAAAGGCATTGAACGAAGGGAAGGGGACAATACATTACTTTGCTCATGTAGGGGCAAGCAATAGGAAACTCGGCCTGCACGAAGGGGTAATAGATACAGAAAATGCGTTCAAGAATTATCAATACTACATTCGTCAAACAAGAATAGTGAGAGAAGTAGGTCCAAGATTGTATCAAATAGTGTCAGACGTGTGTCTGTAGTGACAAGTCTAATTAGACTTGTCACTTTCGGCTTGCTCGGGAGCCGTTGTCATCGTGTAGCCTATCCATGCCAAGACTGCTAACAATGCGCCTACTGCCACAACGATGGTAAGTTTCAACACTAACAATCCCCAAGATGTCGCAAGTGTTACATAAGAATACGCAATAAATACCATAATCGATGCAGCTAGAAGACCAGTCCCCAGGATTCTTCCTCGTACTCTTCTGCTTTTCATCTCTATTTGGATGCTCTTACCATCTTATTTACATACCTTCGAGACGTCTCGGAATTGCGATCGCTCTATCATTCACCCGAATTCTAGAGCCATAAGGCATGCGTCTTCTCCATCCCTATAATATGCGCGAAGTCGTGATTTTATTTGAAATCCTAATCTTTCATACATCCGAACGGCTGATTCATTGCTAACTCGAACTTCGAGGTAAATCTCATCGGTCTTCCGAGCAATAACACCGTTGATACCTTCAAGCATCAGAGCTTTGCCAAGGCCTAGGTTTCTGTGTTCATTTAAAACGGCGACAGAAACCACGTGACCCTTTTTTACGAAACCCAACTTTCTAAAATTCGAGAAACCGAATTCAATCTTACACATGATATATCCAACTACTTTGTCACAAAGTTCAGCGACGATGAAGGATTCAGGTAATTCCCTCAGGATTGATTCAAAAAAGTAATCCGAATAGTGTTCAGGAAGGGTAAGCATATTGATGTCTACCACTGTCGGGAGGTCTTTTGCCTCGCAGCGACGAATCATGTAAGAACCTACTTTCCGGAGAGCTGTTTGCAATTGAAAGGATAAGTACCATCCAAATTATTTAACCTTACCAGCCTCAAACTATAGCAAATTTTAGTGCCGAGCCCAAAATATTAAAAAGCGCACGATACTCTAGAGGGCGCTGTTCCCTAGACGATCACTTTTAAGTAGGTCAGGAAATGGTTTCACTATATATGGTTTGCGGCAAAGAGATCCGAATGGGGAGACTCTTGAAGAATGGCAAGATGCTTTGTATTCCAATGGATCATGGGATCAGCAACGGCCCTATCAATGGTTTGGAGAATATTCATGGAATGATTTATCAGTGTGAGAACGCGGGACTTACATGCGTTCTGGTAAACAAAGGCATCATCAAAACACTGCCAACTCCCATAAATATTGGCTTAATAGCTCATTTGTCGGGCAGTACAGTACTAGGATCATTCCCAAACAAAAAAGTTTTGATAGGAAGTGTTGAAGAAGCAATAAGATTGGGTGCCGACGCAGTATCGGTTCATATAAACATCGGCGCAAAAGAAGAATCTGAAATGTTGCACGACTTAGGAATCATCTCAGATAAATGCGATGAATGGGGTATGCCACTTGTAGCAATGATGTATCCGCGAGGCGAAAATATCAAACATCCTCATGATCCGCAAATTGTTGCTCATGCAGCAAGAATTGGGGCTGAAGCCGGAGCGGATTTAGTCAAAACTGTTTATACAGGCGATGTCAGCTCTTTTAGAAAGGTCATAAAAAGTTGCCCAGTCCCTATTGTGATAGCGGGGGGACCAAAGGCCAAGACGGATCAAGAAATTATTGAAATGTGTGCTGGGGCAATGGAGGCAGGAGCGAGCGGAGTCACGTTTGGTAGAAATATATTCCAACACCGTAATCCGCCGGCAATGGTCCGTGCGTTATATAAAATCATCATAGAGGGTAAGGGTACTAGGGAGGCGATCTTACATCTTGACAGACACAAAGACTAAAGAGATAATTGTTAGTCCAACTGTTGCTAAATCTAAGTTAGATGCTTTCTTGTCGGAGTTAAAGGATGTTAGAATTCTCAATATCGATCCGAAGTTGGCTCCCGGGAGCGGATTCAAAACCATTTTTGAATCGAATGATGCAGACATGATTATTTGTAAAACAATAGATGAATTAAGGAATGCAAAGTCGACTGATAAGGTTCCTGGCTTTTCCAAAAAAGTCTTCAGTAATGAAGATCTTGAAGAAGTGATATTGATGTCCACACTAGGCGCAGAGTTTGTCATAGTTGACGCTCCTAACTGGAAGATCATTCCCTTGGAAAATATAATCTCCAAACTACATAAATCGGGAACCAAGGTTTATACTCTCGCTAAAAATCCGAGTGAAGTAAGAACGATGTTTGAAATTTTGGAATTGGGGGTTGATGGTGTTATACTTTCGACCGACAATCCGAAGGAAGTTGAAGTATCGCGACAGTACCTTGATAATCCAGTTTTTATTATTAGACCTGTCAAAGTTTTAGAGGTGAGAGAGGTTGGTAGCGGTGAAAGAGTCTGTGTAGATACTGCATCCCTGCTTACCACAGGCGAAGGCATGCTCATTGGAAGCAGATCTAACTTTATGTTCTTAGTACACAATGAATCAGAAGGATCTGCATTTACATCGCCCAGGCCATTCAGGATAAACGCAGGCGCGATTTACTGCTACACAATAATCCCAGGTGGTAAGACCAAATATCTCTCCGAGATCGAATCTGGCACTGAGGTCCTCATAGTGAATAAAGAGGGGAAGACTAGACGCGTAACGGTGGGAAGATCAAAAATAGAAACTCGGCCTCTGAAATTGGTTAGAGGAGAGATCAATGGAGAGGTCGGAACTATAATATTGCAGAATGCGGAAACAATAACTTTTATGACTAGCGATGCCAAACTGATACCTGTCACAGAGGTAAAAGTCGGCGATGAGATACTCGGCTTCATAAACCCTAAGACTGGACGTCATTTTGGAATAGAAGTTGACGAGTATATCATTGAGAAATGAGTACAATAGTAACTATAGGCAGGAAATATTTTTTTAATCGGAAAGTCGATTATTTTAAAGCATTCGGAATATGGACAAATCAATAATATATCATTGATGCAGGTACAGCAAAATATTGTTAATGTAATAATTGGTGGCAACTGTAAAGAGGTATTGAAGAGAATTTCCCCACATTCGGTACAATTGACCATAACCTCACCCCCATATAGAAATGCAATTGATTACGAAATGCATGCCTCTGGAAACGGGGGATATTATCGTGGCAGGTCTAATATTGAAACAAGCGATTATCTTGATGAAATGGTAGAGATTTTTAATGATAAGGTCTATAAAGTAACCAAAGAGGGGGGGTACTGTTGTATTATTATCGCGAACGAAGTAGTCAATGGGACGATTCTGCCGTTACCGCATATCCTATTATCCAGACTGGTTCAACCCTCCGGTCAATGGAATCTTCATGAGGAGATTATTTGGCATAAGGTGACCGGTGGTACTAACAGATATGGCTCTTTTGTAATCAATCCATATCCAAAGTATTATAGAGCTAATATTATGCACGAATTCATTCTAGTATTAAGGAAAGGAAACGTGAAGTCTGGCAGAACGCAACGCGACGAGACACTTCCGGCAACGCACGAGGAGTGGACAAAAGAGATTGCCAATTCCGTTTGGCATATTGCACCTGTACCTCCAGGATACATAACGCATCCATGTCCATTTCCGGAAGAAATACCGTACAGACTTATGAAGTTATACTCTTACGAGGGAGACACGGTTCTCGATCCCTTCAATGGCAGCGGCCAGACCACAAAGGTGGCATCACACTTCAATCGACGGTACATAGGAATAGAAATAGTGAACGAATACATACAACTAGCAATCGCGAGACTTGCGGAGGAACAACTGCATATAAGATCTGAAGCGCTGATTGCAAACTGGAAAAAAATTCCGTCTCATTGCTCAAATAAGCTATAGCGTTATCATCTTTAATTATCTGTTGGTGGTATAATAACCTGATAGGAAATGGCGGCATCTACCTCATCGAACATTAAGTCTCCAAAATCACACCGCTGCAGTCGGTGCGGACGAGTGTTCGACAGCATGGAGGCTTTGAGTGCACATGAACGGATGGAACACGACAAATCAAGTCACCCCCCAGCGGGAGTCGGTTAGCGATCATTAGGTAGAAGATGATTTATCATTGACTAAGATTTGTGCATCGATAGCGTCGCCAACGCCTGAAGACCTAAAGAAGCAAATCAAACGAGCCTTTACCCTCGGGGCAGACTTCGTCGAAATTCGATTCGATTTTTTGATGCTGGCAGATATGCAAGAATCTTTAGAGATTGTGAAAGGCATAAGAAAGAGGGCGGTTTTCACTCTCAGGTCGGCGCAACAGAAAGGCAAATTTACAGGGACCGATGAAGATCGAATTTTTTGGTTAAAGCAACTGTCACTATCCAAGCCAATGCTGCTCGATGTTGAACTCGAGACTTTGCTTGACAACGACGAGTTAGTAGATTTCATTGCTGAACAAGAAACTCGGATATTAGTTTCTTGGCATGACTTTGAAAAAACGCCGACTAATGACAAACTCGTAGATGTTTTAGGGCAAATGAGGATATACAGCAATTACGTGAAGATCGCTACCGCTGCCCAAAATGTTCACGACTGCATACGACTTCTCGATCTGTATGACGAAACAACCGAACTAAACTTAATATCATTCGCAATGGGAGAACTAGGAATTTTATCTCGTATTCTATGTACGATCTATGGAAATGCGCCTTTTACCTATGCTGCCCTAGAAGAAGCAGTTGCCCCAGGTCAACTGACGGTACAACAAATGAGAAAGCTATATGATAGGATTGATCTCCGCTCAGGCAAAATCAATGCAAGACTCATTTAAAACCTATTGTATCATCGGAGACCCTATTGACCATTCATTATCACCTGCAATGCACAATGCGGCGTTCAAGTCAGTTGGCCTCAACTGTGCCTATATTGCATTTCGAGTACCCAAAGGCGAGCTCGAGGTGTCTCTTGGTTCTCTTCGTGCGACCAACATATCTGGGTTCAATGTTACAATACCGCATAAGGTTGGTATCATACCGTATATCGACGAACTTGATCCTTCTGCCAAGAAAGCTAACGCAGTTAATACAGTTCACTGCATTGAAGGAACTTTCAAGGGCTATAACACGGATCTCCAAGGCTTCATAGAGCCTCTGCACAAACGGCGTGTAAGCTTTAACGGAATGAAAATTCTTCTGATAGGATCTGGGGGGGCAGCACGAGCAATAATTGCTGCCCTCTCGAATGAAAAAGGAATCTCCCACATAATAATCGCAAATAGGACAAAGAAAAAGGCGGATGAAATAATAACAATGGCTTCTAATCTTGGATTAAGTGCTAACTTTACTAGGATGGAGTATTTAGGAGAACATGCGCTCAAGTCAGATTTAATTATTAATTCCACTCCTAGTGGGATGAATGATGAGCAAAGTATTGTGGATTATGAGCAAATAAGTAAAGACAGCATTGTTTACGACATTGTGTACTCACCAATGGTAACAAATTTAATTGCACAGGCAAAGAATGCAAAAGCGACAGTCATTTATGGATATGAGATGCTCCTGGCGCAAGGGTCGAAAGCGTTCGAAATCTGGACAGGGATAACTGCGCCGGTGGAAGCAATGAAAAAAGCTCTCTTCGGTCCTTTCGGTGAACCCTTGTGATAAAAAAAAGAGTACGCGCAACAGTGCACGGCGCAATTTCTATCGTAAATGCACTTGCGACTTGCAGCGGCTCTGCACTAGGAATCTCTCTTAGAGTTACAGCAGAGGCGGATTTGAGGACCGGGGAAGGCATTCGATCTCAAACAGTTAACGAGAAACTTATACGCAATATAGTTTACAACACAATACCAAAGGAGATCCTTGCGGAGAATTCAGTTTACATAAGTGTCGAGTCAGAAATTCCTATGGGATTCGGATTGAAAAGTTCTAGCGCTGTTTCTGACGCTGTTGCATTGGCTTGTAGCAAACTTGTTAAAGAGGATATAGAAGACTATGTTGTGTTAGATCGTGCCGTTCTTGCATCACTGGATGCGGGAGTGACTATAACAGGAGCTTACGATGACTCTTCTGCTTGTTATTTTGGTGGGTTCGTAGTAACGAATAACCGCACACACGAAATAATACATCATCAAGAGGCTCCTCCCAACCTTTATGCGATAATCTTCATTCCTAAAGCCACACGAAGAGGTAATATGAGCAAGGTAGACTCAATGTCAGATTTGTTCGGGGCGGCCTTCAAGTTTGCGACGGCCGGCGAATATTGGAAGGCCATGAATCTGAACGGTATGCTTCTTTCCACCAGCTTATCTGCAGAATACGAGCCTGTTCTAAAAGCAATACAAGGAGGGGCATTGGCTGCAAGCATCTCGGGCAATGGCCCGGCTATTGCTGCGGTATCGAATGAAGAAAATATAGAAGATATTAAGGCGGCTTTTGCCAAGTTTAACGGCAGCGTGATTGTTTCCAAAATCAACAATGAAAAGGCAACGGCGGAAACATTAGTTGGTTAGAATTCTGATCACGAAATCCAGTATTAATGGCATTATAAGATGTCCATCAAGTAAGAGCTACAGTCATAGGGCAATTGCTATCGCGTCGCTTGCTGACGGAAAGTCTACTATCAAAAATCCTCTGTTTTCTCGCGACACACTTGCAACTATTTCAGCTTGCAAGGCCCTCGGAGTCGTAACAAGACAGGATAATTTTGTGGTACATATAAAAGGCAGACATAGTTTTACAGTGCCAGAAAATGTAGTCAACGCAGAGAATTCCGGTACGACGATAAGACTAATGACCACGATGTCTGCTCTAGTAAAGAACGGACTCACGGTTCTTACTGGTGACGAAAGTCTTCGTAAGCGGCCCATGCAGCCTTTGTTGGATTCTCTCAGCAAATTGGGGGTACAAGCGTATTCCACCAAAATCGATGGGACCCCTCCGCTCATAGTTAAAGGTGGCGGGATAAAGGGAGGAACAACTGATGTAGACGGAAGTGTGTCAAGCCAGTTTGTCTCGTCTCTTCTAATCTCGTGCGTATATGCCGATTCTACTGTTGAAATAAGAATCAAGGGGGGACAAGTTTCAAAACCGTATATTGAGTCGACGCTTGCAACCATGAAAGCATTTGGTGTTACAGTGCATAACGAGGGTTTTAGAGAATATCACCTCCCCTCTGCATCATATAAACCGACCGTTTTTGAAGTTCCCAGCGATCTTTCAAGCGCCGCATTAATTCTTACTGCAGGACTTCTGCTAGGTGATGAACTGACAATAACTGGGATAAACTTCTGTCTTCCTCAAGCTGATTCAGACATATTGGACATTATTAGGACAATGGATGGAAGAATAAAAGTTAACAGACAAAAAGGTGAAGTTCGAGTGTATGGTACAGAACAGTTGTGCGGCGGGGAATTTGACCTTTCTGATACTCCAGATCTTTTGCCGGTTGTATCTGTACTAGCTCTGAAGGCAAGATCTCCAGTCAAAATAACCGGGATCGGACATGCAAGATTGAAAGAAACAGACAGAGTCGCAAACATCGCCTCGCAGTTAACAAAATTGGGGGCAACGATTAAGGAAGGAAAAAATGAATTACTAATAATTGCTCCTAAAAATTTGAAAAATGCATCGCTAGAATCTTTCAACGATCATAGGCTGTTTATGGCATTTACTATTGTCGCGATGCTGACAAAAAAATCTACTGTTGCCGGTGTTGAATCAGTTGATGTATCATATCCGAACTTTATTCAAGACGTTATGGAACTCGGAGGTAACATTAAACCGACGGCGGATCGTGAATGATAATAACTTGCACTAGACCCGCTGACCAGAATTTTCTGTATATACTTGGACTGGAGCGCCAGAGTTCTACATCAGAAATTTAATTTAAAAAAGCCAATATATAGGGAACATGAATAAGATTGCCTGACTACAGTAGATGCCAGGAAATATACTCGGCGAACGTTTTGTTACGATGAGTTTCGGCGAGAGTCACGGTAAATGTGTGGGAATGGTGGTGGATGGATGCCCAGCGGGTCTGCCTCTTCATGAGTCGGATATTCAGTCGCAGCTCGACCGCCGAAGACCCGGTACATCTGTGATCACGACCCAGAGAAAAGAAGAGGACAAGGTTGAGATCATATCTGGAATGTATAATGGATTTACGAGCGGTGCGCCAATTTGTATGCTAATATGGAATCAGGATCAAGATTCAGGGCCTTATGAATTAATCAAAACAAAACCTCGACCTGGACACGCTGATTATCAGGCGATGGTAAAATACGGGGGTTTCGCTGATTATAGGGGAGGTGGGAGATTTTCAGGCAGGTTAACTGCTACTTTGGTAATGGCAGGTTCGGTAGCTCAGAAATTACTCCAATATTCACTCGGGATTGAGACGACAGCTTATACAAAGGAGATCGGCGGCATCACGGCAGGCTCGATTGATTTGGTGGAGGCCAAAAAGAACAGATACACAAACGACGTAAGATGCCCCGACACCGCGAAAGCAGAAAAAATGAAAGCCGCAATCATGGAAGCGAAGAGAGACGGTGACTCACTTGGGGGCATTATAGAGTGTATCAGTACAGGGCTGCCTGTAGGGCTGGGAGAGCCAATATTTGCATCTTTAGAATCTGACCTCAGCAAGGCTCTCTTCAGCGTTCCAGCAGTCAAGGCAGTGGAATTTGGGTCCGGTTTCAATGGTACTAAGCGCCGAGGATCGGAAAATAACGACTGCTATACTAAACAAGATGGCAGGATAATTACCACTACTAATAACTCTGGTGGTATATTAGGAGGTTTATCAAGTGGGATGCCTCTTGTAATAAGGATCGGTTTCAAGCCAGCGTCATCGATTGCCAAAACTCAGAGAACTGTCGATCTTTTGACTGGCGCACAAATAGACCTCAATGTTCCAGGGAGACATGATCCATGTGTTGTTCCGAGAGCACCTCCAATAATAGAATGCGTCGTATCAATGGTATTGACTGATCATGCTCTTAGAGGCGGATTTATCCCACCGGTACTAAATAGGTGACCGAAGATTAGCATTCCGGAAGAATTAGATAGGATTCGATCAGAAATACGCGATATTACTTCCGAGATCATACGAAAAGTGCAAAGGAGAAACGAACTCTCTAAACAAATCGGCGCTATCAAACAAAAGCTAAAGATTGATGTCAAGGATGAAAAAGTTGAACAGGATATCCGAACTTTCATCTCAAAACTATCTAACGAAATTGGAATTGACCCAGATTTCGCTGGGAGACTCTTAAACATCTTATTAGCAGAGTCCCTGAGATTACAGTTGAATGAACATCATGACTCAATTCAATTCGAGAGTCATCTTGCTGTATTCATGAAGGCAAAAAAGCTCGAATCCTCGGGGAAAAAAATCATCCACATGGAAGTTGGAGAACCTGATTATCCACCCCCAGAGAGTGTAGGAAAGGCTCTTTCCGGCGTTTTTGAATCCAGACAATACCACTATAGCGAAACGAAAGGTATAACCAAATTACGTACGTCTATAGCACAAACAATCGGCAATCATGTAACAACTGATAAAGTGATAGTTACACCAGGCGGTAGGTTCGCCGTTTTTGCTGCAATAACCTCTTTATTAACTGCAGGCGATGAACTGATCTGTATAGAGCCGGCGTGGCCTGCTTACAGGGAATGTGCCGCGTTTGTTGGTTCAACTACGAACATCTTAAAAACAACCCTAGATGAGGAATGGAGTCCAAATATAAAAAAACTTGAGAGCATGATCAACGGCAATACTAAAATGATTGCTTTGAACTACCCAAATAATCCTACCGGAAGAATTCTGAATAAAAATATCATGGAGAAAATTGTGTCCCTTGCGAAGGATCACAGGATATACGTCCTAAGCGATGAAGTATATCGTGACTATGTCTTTACTGAATTCACTAGTGTCTTGGAATATGGGTACGAGAAGAGTATCGTAATATCCTCGTTTTCAAAGGGCCATGCGATGACAGGGTTTAGAGTTGGGTACGCTATTGCAGAAGAAAATTTAATTGATAAAATGGCTAAAGTTCAAGCAACAGCTCTTACCAGTGTTGCCGAACCGATGCAGTACGCTGCGCTGGCTGCGATAGCAGATAGTTCTGCTGAGAATGCGAAACGCATAAAGAGACGATTGGAAATAATCTCCGATAAATTACGAGAAATGTCTCTTCGTTTTGTGAGGCCTGATGGTGCAATGTATATCTATCCAGAACTTGGCATTGGGAAAAGTGACGTAGAATTTGTACAAAAGGCCCTTGATCTGGGAGTTGCCGTTGCACCAGGAAGTGGTTTTGGAGATTGCTACACTCAATTTATTAGAATTTCTGCATGCCAGCCCGACGACCAGCTGGAGAAAGGACTGGAATTGTTAAAGGCTGCAATTTCTTCGTGCTAATACTATATGATAAAGAAAATAGCTATCATAGGCGCTGGGGGTAGAATGGGTACCTGGTTCTCGAAATACTTCTCTCTACGAAAAGGGACAACACTCCTACTCTATGATATTAACGCCTATTCTCTAAAGGGTTCCGCCAACACAACGGTATGTGAAGACATCGTCCATTGCGTTGATACAGCTGACCTCGTTATGGTCTGCGTACCGATCTCGGAGGTCCCTCATATAATTCAAGAATGTGCCACAAAAATGAAACCTGGCGCCATACTTGTAGAAATATCGTCAATAAAAAATCGGTCTTATAAAGCGCTCAAAAGAGTTCCTAATCATGTTAAACCTTTGTGCATCCATCCTATGTTCGGCCCAGCAGCACCCAGTCTTAATCTAATGAAAATAATATTAATACCTGTGAGGAACGAAACCATTGAACTACGAATATTAAAAGAACTGTTCGAGGGTTCCGTGGCAAGTATTATCCATGATGCGGAGACTCATGACAGGATTATGTCGATCATACTAGGATTGACGTACTTCACAAATTTAGTATTCGCAACTTTTGTTTCGAAGCAAGACTACCAGTCATTAAAACAGTTCTCTGGGACGACTTTCAGAATCCAGTCACTTCTGTGCACAAGTATTTTGCTTGATGAACCTGATTTGATTCTAGCGCTCCTCTCCCAGAATTCAACAGTTCAGAAACAGATTCGAAAATATCTTTTTGAAGCAAAGAAACTGGAGAGACTACTATCGGGGCATAATCAATTTAAGATGAAATCAACGCTCGAAAAATTAAAATCTTTTTATCAAGAACAACAAAGTCTAGAGTTGTCATATGCCCAGATGTATCGTATAATCTCATATCTGAATAAAAGCGATGGCGGTCTCAATTGAATATCGGGAGGTTATTGAGTGAAGTTGGACAGCGATATACGTGTGACATCGGCCAGTCATCTCTGGCAAATCGTATGTATGGAATTTCGATTCACAAACATTGCAGACGATGATAAGGAAGGCTACGCAATTCAACAGTCAGTCTGGCCCAGATTTACATCAAACCTAACAGCAACAATTCATAAGACGACTCACCAATTGGCAGGCATATTTTACGAAAGTATCGTTAGCGACATTTGATGCAGATAAAACTCGGTGGTTCAATACGATTCCGTTGAGAACCGTGCAACAAAATCCTTGATCTATATTCGGTTGTGTTAGGTGCTCGTTATACTGTTGGGGTGAGTATTTCGATGGTTCCAAGGTGGGTTGTTCCTTGTACAGCTCAGCGCTCACCGGTAAGAGCCTGTACTACGGATAAATTTCGGCTAATAGGGGGTGGATTAAAAGGGCAAACTAGACCAATGCCCATCGAGCATTACAGGGCTGTGCGGGAACAAAGCTAATCAAGTACGCTATCGAGCATGCTCATACTGACATTTGATTGGGCCGATTATATTCGTTGATAACAGCTCGCCGGCAACTCATAACAATGCTTAAGTGGAGGGCCTACGTCAGGTTCGTAATTTTTTTAGTAATTATACTAACTTGGTAACCCGTGCTCGTCATTACCTGATTGTATGTAAATTATTAAACCTAGCAATAATAGCAATAAATACCATTATTACTAACCTGTTATTGTAATGCAGTTACACGGCGACGACAGGGAAACTAAAGCTAGGGCTAATAGGCTATTTGGTGAGAGCAGCCCTTATCTTCTTCAGCATGCACATAATCCTGTCGAGTGGTATCCATGGGGAGAAGAGTCCCTTCAAAAAGCAAAAAGTGAGAATAGGCCAATCTTCCTTAGCGTTGGATATAGCGCGTGCCATTGGTGCCACGTGATGGCTCATGAATCCTTTGAGGACGAGGAAATTGCAAAGATAATGAATGAGAATTTTATTAACATAAAAGTGGATAGAGAAGAAAGGCCCGATATAGACGACATATATCAAAGGGTTAGCCAACTTGCAATCGGGACGGGTGGTTGGCCGCTTTCTGTATTTCTGACGCCTGATCAGAAACCGTTCTATGTAGGCACATATTTTCCCAAATACGGCAGGCATGGAATGCCCGGTTTTGGCACTATTTTAAGTCAGCTTGCCGAAGCCCACAAGACCAAGAAGCAAGAGATTGATTCTGCCACATTGGAGTTTTTACAAGCGCTGCAACATTCTGCAAAAGATGTTCAACAACCCCACGGTGTTATCCTTGATCGTTCAATTCTGGACGAGGCGGCAGTTGGGTTGCTACATATGAGCGATCCAGTTTATGGTGGCTTCGGACAAGCGCCAAAATTTCCGAACCCGTCCAATCTTTTGTTCATGTTAAGGTGCTACGATATATCTGGCCTTAATCGGTACAAAGATTTCGTCATGTTTACAGCGGATAAAATGGCGGCAGGTGGAATTCATGATCAGATCGGTGGTGGGTTCGCACGGTATTCGACAGATCAGAAATGGCTTGTGCCTCATTTTGAAAAGATGCTTTACGATAATGCACTGCTTGTACAAGTATACGCAGAGCTCTATCAAATTAGTGGTGAAGAAAAGTATTTAGATGTAGTAGAGAAAACTCTGGAGTATGTAAGGCGTGAAATGATGTCTCCAGAGAACGGTTTTTACTCCGCCCAAGATGCAGATTCAGAAGGCGAAGAAGGCAAATTTTACGTGTGGTCAAAACAAGAAATTTTTAACTCCCTCGGCGATGAGACAATAGCCAGTATATTCTGCGAATATTACGGGGTTGGACAGGCAGGAAATTTCGAAGGCAAGAACATACTCAACATTAGATCGTCGTTTGCCGACTTGTCACAAAGGTATAGTCGTCCGCCTGAGATGTTAAAACGAATTATTACCGATGCTTCGTCTAGACTTTTTGAAATAAGAGAGAAAAGGATAAAACCTGGTCGAGATGACAAGATATTAACCGCTTGGAACGGATTGATGATATCTGGTTTTGCAAAAGGATTCCGAGTTACTAATAACAAACTTTATCTTGAGATCGCCAAGAACACGATTGAATTCATAGAATCTAGGGTTACGAGAGATAATGGCAGATTATATAGAACATTTAAGGATGGAATTTCTAAACTTAATGCATATCTTGATGATTATGCATTCTATGTCAATGCACTGCTAGATGTTTTCGAACTTGACTCAAATCCCATTTATCTCGAAAAGGCAATAAAATACATGGACTCTATACTTCAACACTTTTGGGACCCTATCGACTCTAGTCTTTATTTTACCTCGGATGACCATGAGCAATTAATTGTCAGGACTAAGAGCTTGTATGATCTCGCCATTCCAAGCGGTAATTCGGTAGCCGCATCTGACCTGCTGAGGTTATACCATCTGACTCAAAAGAATGATTACCTGGAAAAAGCAGAGCAGATTATGAAGGCAGGTGCGACATCATCGGCAGAGAATCCCTTTGGATTTGGTCAGTTATTGATGGCTATCTATTTGCATGTAAAGAAGCCTATCGAAATAACCTTAAGAATAACAGACAATATTGGTGAAGGGCAAAAGATGGCGAGTTGGATAAGCAAACAGTTCCTGCCAAACGCGATAACTGTCATCATTGAAAATCAATCTCAATTAAGTCAGCTACAAGAATATCCTTTCTTTAGGGGAACGAATTTAGCAAGAACTACCCAAACTGACTATGCTGTTATATGTAGAAACTCTACGTGTTCTGTGCCTATCTATTCTCTGAGCGGCTTGCAGGAACAAATCAAATCTGGTTAATGAAAGAGAACCCGAGCGAGATAGAGACCTCGTAATAATCTAGGGCTTCCTTATGTCAATTAAGAGTTGTTCACCCACCCTCGGGCTTCCAATCTTCTCGTATCGCCTCCTCGGCATTGTGATTTGTACGATCGTCTCTGCATAGGTTTTCACTAGAGTCTGTGGCTGGGAGCTTAAAATTGCTTCTAAGATCGGTCTTACCTGGTCTTTCACCTCTTTATCAGTAATCACTCTATCGATAGACTCTAACATCAACTGCTGTTGGGATACCGATTCAAGCTCCAGATCTTCGCTAAGCGTAAGAGATACATTGATCCCACTATCGGTGATCTGATTAATTCTATAGCGCAGAGGATCCTCCAATACAATGTAATTAGAATAAAGTATGCTTATAATATTTTACTCTGGTCATAACCGGATTTGATTGAATTACAGTATAAGGGGGGTGGTATTTCCCTTGGCTGAGCCGATGCGGGGGCAGTATTTTCTGCGTCCAAATCTCAATTGATCTCAGCCATGCTCAGTCTCGTCTTCATCGATTGTCCATTCAATGTTTTTCTAATCTATTCTTCAACTATAATCTATTCTTAAGCTAGAGACACGCTTTTTACATCTAGGTGCCTCTTTGAGAATTTGATCCATAGCTCTATGTATCGAAGGAATACTTTCAACATGCGATAGGATCTCGATTCTGATAGGCATTCTCTTAGGCATCTCGGTGCATTATGAGTCGAAACGAACCATAAACGCTTTTCTTATTGATTGAACGTATACCAATGTCAAATAACAAAATTCAAAATTATTTTGTGAGACGAATTCTCGCGATTCCATTGAGATAGTGGACGTATTCAACTGTCGGATTACTCGCGGAATCAGGTAGTTTAGCGAACAATTCATATTTCCTTGATCCGGAGGCAACTATGCGAACCCGTTTATAATCCGGCTCATAGTCGGCATGGATATCGGTAGCGGCAGCGATACCATGGATTTCTGCTATGATTTCAAAGAAGTCGGCACCCTCAATGACCTCAGGCTCGAGTGAAGGAGAGACGTCTTCTATTTTTGGTCTCATCTTTCGAGTTTTGCCCACGGAGGGAATAGATGACGACATCTTCTTCCCTGCTAAATACTTCCATGAATACCCTGTTCCAACTCCAGCTATGAATCCACCAATATGTGCCAAATACGCCACTCCACCTCCTCCTGACTGTCCAATCAACGTAAATAGTATTTGTAAAATAAACCAAAAAGGAATGAAAGCCAGTGCAGGTATTCGGATAGTTGTAATGAACAACACAATTATTATTGTATATATTTTCGCTCTAGGAAACATTATCAAATATGCACCCAAGACTCCGGAAATTGCACCAGACGCGCCTACCGCTGGGACTTCTCCTCCTCCTACGGCAACTGCGTAAATGCTGTGAACCAGAGCTGCAAATAACCCCCATAAAATATAGATTGCCAGATATTTGATATGGCCAAATCTATCTTCGACGTTGTCTCCAAATACATACAAAAAAACCATGTTTCCAGCGATGTGAATTATTCCCCCGTGGATGAACATTGATGTCAGCACTATTGGGATGTCTCCTACAAGGACGAGTTTTGGGATCGCGCCATACTCAAGGAAAATTTCGGAGGTCGTCCGTCCATTTGAGAAAAAGCCGGTTACTAAAACCTCCCACGTAAATACAGCAGCGTTAATCGCGATGAGACTATAGTTTACATATGGTCTACCGTGAATACGCTCGGCATCATCATGGATAGGGAACATATTGTTGTTTTTAGGGCAGACGAGTCTTTAAGCGGAAGTCTTATAGTATTCTAAAATCCAAATGGATTCCTATTTGGGATATCACCACCCTTCTCGCTGTGAGCTTTTCTCGAATGTCTACTCAACCTTTCTTTATCCTCGAATTGCAAATTACAGTACTTGCACCTAAAGACGTTCGTTCCTTCTTTTCTTCTGAATAAGTCGATCTTAAACATTATTTAACTGTCATGCCAATACATTCTAAATTAACGTTACGTTATTTAGAATTCAAAATCTGGTGCAAAATTGTGCTGAACCAAAAATCGTTTAATCTTATGCAATTTAGTCCATCACAATCATCGTCAGGGTCGATTTGACGCCATTAAGTTTACGGAGTTTCCAGGTTATTGTTTCCTTGACTCTTTCCATTGTGTTTGCTTCAACTTGGGCTACTATATCATACACTCCATAAACTTGATAAACTTCCTTAACTCCTTCAAGTTTTTTTAGCTCGTTCACGATGGAATCTTCACTTCCTAGTTCAGCATTCATTAATACAAACGCCTTTGGCATAACAATCTATTCCATTGTGAAATATAAAAACATGATGCGATAACAAGTATCAAGCGCATAAGGGCGGGATTTGGCACATACGATTTCGACTCGACTCCAGCTGACGAACACGTATCGTAGGTCAGACATTTTGATTACAGGAGGGATTGCATAGCCAGAACCCATGATAACATTCCAAGACTCTCCAGCAATCCTTCAACAAATTGAGCGTCATTAATCTAAACAGATGGCACGGTATGGACTATGGTAGCATGACATTTTAATGCTTAGCAATTTTCTTTGCTATAATAGAGGATGTCAAGGGACGTGCCTGTTTTTTGGATTGATGTGCCTAAACGAAGTCTAAGTTTGCGTGCCATATTTACCTTCAGTTAATTGTAGTTAAACCAGCCCGGTCTAAACGCACGGCTGGTGACAGCATATGAGTAATCGGTAAAGAATTCTATATTAGAGATGGGATCTATTGGCGTATCACTCCTTTGAATACTGCATTAACAGACAGTCCGAAAAACTATAGTAGATACCAACCAAGTCAGCTTTATTTTGATCATATAGCCAGTAAAAGCTGTCCCTACCGGGTTAGAGAAATAGCGATCTGCTTCAACAACGTACACCAAAAATCTTCACAAGCTAATAATAACAACAGCCACCGACTCTATCTCCATTCTGAGGATATCATCTGAATAATCTTATTCTCATTTACTATTGTAAACACAAGCGGTCATAACCTATACGACTACTTCTACCATAGACAATCTTGACCCCTAGTCGAACGAGCGTGCTTTCTGTTCCAATGCTTGACAAACCTCTCCTTGTTCCCTTCTAGTTTAGAACATGAATGCACGGTAAAATGAAGCATAAATCTCCAGCCTATTTTGTCACATTCTCTGCAGTCATACATGTAAGATGCTGAATATCTATGTGCTTCTCCTACTACACACCTTGACGCACGCTTAAGTTCAAAATACCACCATAGCCATGTAATTGACATAGGAACAGGTAGTTCTTGACGTTCTCCTAGTCGTTTGGCCCATTTAGGTGAGATATCGCTCAAAGTTAGCGCTTCCTGTTGTTGTTTGGTGTTTTCAAAAGCCACTTGCCTTTGTACCATTAGATTAGATTGCTTCTCATACTATTTGAAAATTGCATCGTTAGATTCTCATTACTGTGAGCAACTAAAATCCCTAGAATGAGTCAGGTCAAAAGGCATCAAGCTAATAGACAGGTCTTTGAAATCTGAATCAGTGAAGAGGATACTTTAACCGTACTTTTTGAACCAATTTAAATTGAGCGATCCTCGTAAATGAAACTACTAGATCGAGACTAAACCCTATGTTTTTTCGTAAATTCAATATAAAAGAATAAAGTTGGTGCCCAATATCTACGACTATGATGAAAATAGATCATTGTATCTTCCCTGGAGATATTTTGTATGACACTGAGAATTTTGTTTGGGCTGACATCCGACATGACAAACGAAAAGCAAACATTGGGATTACAAGCATCCTAGGATATATCAGTGGCAAACTCTCCGTTATCAAGTTAAGACAGGTCGGTTCATATATAGAAAGAGGGAAAAGCTTTGGCACGCTTGAAAGCCCTAGATATTTCGGTGTAGTAAGAGCTCCGATAAGTGGTAGGATTATCGAAGTTAATCACGCGATAATTGATCAACCGGAGTTAGCAAACGATTCACCCTATGCTGAAGGATGGTTTGCGAAAATGGAAATTTCAAACATTGAGGAGGAAATTAAAAACTTGCAGACTATAGAAAGTTGTTACGAGAAGATGGCTACTCTCATTCAAAAACACCATATTATTTGCTTTGATGCATTTCCAGACTATGAAATGTTTCAGATAGGAGTCGAATGTGCAGCCACACTCGCAGAACTTGACGAACTTTTGGAAAAAATAGCAATTGGTAACGTCGTACATCTAGTGTCCGATGATACCACTGCGGATTTGGAAATGGTACGATGGTCTGAACAAACTGGGCAATCACTATTGGAAACAAGAAAAGAAGGAAATTTATTCCATTTCATTGTCAAGAAAATGAAATAATGGAGAGGAGTTGGGTAGTCAGAATTAATTTTCTATGGGATTAGAAATCATATGTCCAATCCGGTCGTACATTTTATTCCTCCTCAAGTGATTCCTTTGCGTCCTACAAAAAACCTTAATTTCAGCTTCAGGATCATTCTTCGGGCCCGGAAATGTCATTATCTGGTTTAGTGGTCGTCGTAACAGGTAGTCGTCGAGCATCGGAGCTTGCTCGTATCATAATCTCTTTTGGAGGTATACCCTATGTTGCTCCCACCATTGGGATAGAGGTAAATCAAGGGGTAAATGAGGAAGCTGGATCCTTTGCATATCAAGTATTAAAAGAAAAAGTGGACTATGCAGTCTTCATGACTGGACCTGGCGTTTACTCTCTAATGTCTGCTGCAAGGAATCTGGGAATAGAAAAGGAGCTGATTCAAATATTGCAGCAAGTTACAGTCATCGCCAGGAGTTTGAAGCCTAAGGACGCATTAGCCATGCACGGGATAAAAACTAATATCGTACCAAAGGACAATACTTCCAAAGGAATAGCTCAACTGCTAAGAGGTCTTGGCATAGCTGGGAAAAGAGTTTTTATCCTCTGGCATGGTTCATATTCATCAGAATTAAAGACCGAGCTTGAAGTGGAAGGGGCACAGGTATTCGAATCATCGACATACATGTACTCAACCGACCTTAAGGAAAATGGGGCGCAGATCCTCAAAACGATGGGGTATGAATATATTCCTCCTGAAGAGACTAAAGTGCTCAAGCTCATTGAAGATATTTCTATTGCTAATATAGGTGCAATAACATTTACGAGCCCCCCAGCTGCGCGAGAACTTTTCAAGATAGCGTCCCAACACGGTCTGAACGAATCGTTACTAACGTCTCTAAACAGAGGTGTAATCGTAGTCGCTATCGGGCCTTCTACTCGGAAAGCCCTAGAAGAAAACGATGTCCATGTGGATGTGATGCCTACAATGTATAAAATGGGATCGATGATAAAATCTCTGTGCGATTATCTGGATAATGAGGGTTCACCAAAAATGCAGAAGAGCTTCTGAGAATTCTACCAGAATTGGTGGCGATTAAAAGGGGGTCTTCTCAAGAGACGATTCCGTATATCAAACGCTTTCATACATAATGGATATATGTAAGGATCTCGTCATTATTATTGAATAATATGCAATTCAATTTGTTCGGCAAGAAATTCAAATGCGATAACTGTGGGAAGAAGTTCAAGAGCCAAATGGAATTAGATCAACATCGCCGAAACGAACACAAAATCTAACTTATAATTAAAAGCACTTAGAATAGACGAAAAAACTGAGACAGTTCTCACTCTCCTTTTGGCTCTACCTTATTCAGTCAGGATCAGGATTTTAATTTACATCAGTTGGATGGAATTCATGAGATAGACTGTGAGGGTGTTCGTAAGTTGGTTCCCTTTGCTCGAGCACTGGATGTTTTCTAAGTACTTTGTACAACCATTCCTTCCCTCTCTTATTTCTGGACAGCTTGCTCCTTTCAGAATACCTGGATAGATATGTTGCAACCACGCTAAGCTGAATGGGCTCTTGATACTCATCCTCGTAGATTTCTAGGATATCTGATGAAGTAAAGGTGCTATAAGGGAATTTTCGTTCTACAAGATTCCATATCTTGGAACCTACAGACGTCAAGTTATCTTTCTCTCTGAGTTTTGCATTATCCTCAAAATTGTCTTTGCCCTTCACTTCTAGGAGATCTAGAACTTCAATGAATTTGATAATCTTGGTCTTTGAGATATTGCCTTCTAATGCTAGATCATATTTTCCTCCATCCGCATCCTCAAGGTGAATCTTTATTTTTTTCCTGCTCATTATTAATCTGTTGGGTGTTTACTGTATATGCGCCAAGATGTTAATTCTTAACAGGGCTACTAACAATCTTGGTGACAAACAGCTTAGCATTTATTAACTATACACTAAGCCACGTAATCAGGCTGGCTGGCCGCGTAACGTAGCCTGTGAAATAAACCTTCTTGCGACGTCTAATAAATTAGTTCAATGCTCTTAAATGTGGAATAATGACCATTTTGTAATATGAAGGTAGTTGGACAAGAAGTTTTAATTTTGTCAATATTAATGATGTTAGTAATCTCGTACAGCTCTGCTGCTCTTTCTATGAAACTTGCAGCAGCATCTACGTCTCATAGCAACGGGACACAGTTTAGCGTTGTTCTGGTTCGTAGTAATACACAAAATGGACCGGTAAATATATCCATTAACGATACCGTCGTGGCGTCGAATATCGATGTAACTAAAAAAAATAGTTTGGTCATACCTATCACAGTTCCAGACAAGCTCATAAATGGCACTATACGGATATGTGCAACCGCGGTGACACCGCCTGCCACTCAGATTTGTACAGATGTTCAAAATATGAAACAGGGCGGAAAAAATAAAGTCACTCTTGATTTGACAAAGGCCATAGCGGGATAACTACAACTTCGAAGACGGATTACTTTTTGAAGATGTGCTACCATTTATATAAAATGGACAGTATTACTTCGGTGATTGGCACACGATCATAATGACGGTATTACTGGTAAAAGCGGCAAACAGAGAAGAGTTAGTAAAAAAGGGATCTTCTTGACAGCCGCGATTGTCGCAGGCATTATCTTGGCCAGTTTCCTTGTATATATTATACCGTAAATTACTTCCTCTCATGGTTACCCCGTCTGACTCAGCATCTTGGAGCCACAAACGTTTTGGCTTTTTTTAATAATTGTTTTGCATTTTTGTACGTCAATTGATTGATTGCTGTGTCGTATTCCTTCCAAGCGTATCCATCGTGTTCGGATGAAAGTATAACTTCGCGCGTATTGGTTTTAGCAATGTAGTAAATAACCCGTTTATGAACTAGTTTATCTATTCGTCTATAATAGTACTCTATGGTCGATATAAAGCCTTTAACAAATTCAATGTCATTGATTCCGGTTTCTTCATATATTTCTCGACGTGCAGTCTGGAATCCGTCTTCACCTAATTCGATGTTTCCCTTAGGAAAGTCCCAATGACCTGAAGTATGATGCAGTAACAAGTATTCTGTTCTCAGCAAATCCTCATTGAGTGAATATAATATAGCACCAGCAGAGTTTTCATCAAACATACCACATACCACCCACAGGATTTCACTGACTTTTTTGCCCTAAGCCCATTTGCTCATTTTTCAAGCGTTTCCGCTGTATGACTACGAAATGGATCATCCGTGGTTTCTGTTGATGGATCCGGTGGAGCATAATCATGAATATCTTCCCATTCCTTCGAAGATTGCCAGTAGTTACAATACCATCTGCGTGATCCAGCGTGATAATCTCCATGCTCAGGCATTTCTAGATATTCATCACGATCAAATCGACTCATACTTATTCTTATCACGACGCTACTTGCCATATCTTCGTATTCTTCGTTGGTATGTTCTGATTGCCCGCATCAGGTCTATTTTGCGGAATTCCGGCCAGAAAACATCCATAAACACTAGTTCGCTATACGCACTTTGCCATATTAGAAACCCGCTTAGTCGTTTTTCTCCAGAGGTTCTCAATATCAAATCGGGTTCTGGCTGTGGCAAATGGGATGTGTAGAGACAGGATTCGATCACCTTTTCGTCGATATCTTCCACAGAGAGTTCCCCAGTTTTAGTCATTACTGCAATTTTCTTTACAGCATCCACGAGCTCTTCCTGTCCACCGTAGGCAACAGCTATGTTTAGAAACATTGAGTTATACTCTGCCGTGTCTTCCTCTAGCTTATTCAATATTTCCTGAAGTTGCGTGGGAAGCAGTTTAACATTTCCTATTGCCTTGATTTTCATGCGACGCCGGTGTATTCTCGAGTCTTTGTAAAGCTTTTCTAGTTTTAACTGTAATAGTCGATAAATATTATCTACTTCATCTTTTCTATCCAGATTCTCTGTGGATAACACGTACAAAGTAGTAATTTTAATACCTAATTCATGAATCCAATTCAATAGTTCCTCAGCTTTATCTGCGCCCATAAAATGACCGCTTCCTGCTCGCATGAAGTTGTATTTTGCCCATCGCCTGTTTCCGTCTAGTATAATCGCAATATGATTGGGAAGCGAGTTCTTTAGAATTTGAGACTCTAATCGTCGCTCATAAAGATTGTAGAGTCCGCTGCGCTTAAAGAAAGTGTCCGCAATAGCCCTACTGCCAATATCTTGAATCACGATTAATACACAAAGTGTTCGACAATGATTTTACTGTTTTGAAACAATTAGTTACAATATTTCGAGAATTAATGCTTGAGATCTTCTCCACCCTTCCTGTTCCTGAAAAATTGGAACAAGAACGTAGCCGCGACCAAAGTTATAGCCAATCCTATTAACAACGAGGAAATTAAGCTAAACGGATTAGTTCGTTCGGTCAGAACAGATGTAAACTGCAGGATAGGAATATACAATAGCGCCAGCACTACGAGTCGTAAAATATCGGACATTGTCAGGATACTGCCTTTGAACCAGTTACTCAATAGCGATCCGGCTAGTATAGTCGCTATACCGATCCAAAGCAGAGTGATAGTACCATGAACAAAACTTCCAACTATGATTCTGTTACTTATAACATGCAGAGCGCCCATATTCGGCACAATTGCTTCATTAGGAATGCTCGAAAGGCCATTTACTATGGAAACCACAATGATCAATATTCCGGCAAAAGCAGAGAAAATTCGAATAAAACCAGTTGGTGTGGGTCTGCCAAGAGAACTTAGTGCTTTATCTATATCAAACGCTCTAATGATGAAAGCTATTCCTAAAATACTGAACACTAAGGCTAGAGCCTCTTTCGTTAACCCAAAAAAGCTCGCAAGACTTGTGGCAACTAGGAGTGCGCCTGGAACTCCCAAAAAGAATTTCGAATAACGAGGGTCATAAGCAAGCATTTTTACGTACCTTCCTAAAACAGCGTATGAATATTCGACGCTTCTGCTATGTTTGATTATTATCCGCTGAATAGAAATGACGGGAACCATGGTTTGAATCACAGGCACAACAGTCTCATCATCTTCGCCATCGGAGACGATTACAGCGGCGTCTGCCCGATACTCGCCAAGGACATTCCGGATCTCCAGACCTATTTTCTCGTCTGCTTCAATCCCGCGATTAAACTTACCTGCTACAAGGGCAACCTGTGAGCTGTATCCTTTAGCAATGAGTTCCTCGTATGTTTTGATTGCTGCAAAGATGGCATTAGCGTCTGGATCTTCTGGATCTTCTATCGCAAGTCTTACCCCAGCATTGATACATGGGTCTCTTCCCACAACAGGTGTTTCCATACCGCCTTTAGAGCCGATATCATCGTCTCGATCTACACATAAAACGAGAATTCTGCTATGTGTTGATGCGGCTGTTACTGCTACCCTAGATAATCCTGCTCCATTTTTCTTCGCGTAGTTATCAACACTAGGCATTCTGAACACCCTTTAGTACCTGTCTACCTTCCAATGACTCTCCTTGTTAATTAATTTAATCACCCAGATTCGTTGATTATCGTGTTATACGGGCCTGGTTCAATGTTTTGACAGGAGATATCTTTGATCGATCCGTTCTATTATTGTTATTATTATTTTTGGAACATAAAAAGGTCTCCCTCCGCGCCTTGATGAGACTGACAGTCAACTATAACATGCACTATTAATCTGTAATATTAACACGAACTAATTGGTGTTGTAAGGTTTTCGCAGTCTTCAACGGATCTTTCGATCCGATAATTGAGCGCCCAATGATAAAATAATCAGTACCGCTGTTAGCCGCCTGCTTTATGTTACCGCCCTGTACTCCTACTCCTGGTGAATAGATAGGAATGCGATCCCTTTTGCAAGAGATTTCTTTTAGAATTTCAAGTCGATTTGCACCTACAATAACTCCATCCACGCGACAGGCAATGGCATCTTGAAAGAACTTTTGATATAACGATGTAACCTGATTATTACTACCTAAGAAATTGATACCGAATCCTCCCTGTGCTCCGATATGACTCATATAAACCAAAGCAAGTATTCCACTTTTCAATTCATGTGCCTGCACTACTACAGCTCTTAGTCCTGTGGTTCCAATAAAGGGATTGACAGTTATTGCATCAAATCCCATACTCGAAAGATGAGATATCGCGATTTTATTAGTACTTGGGATGTCATTTAATTTAATGTCTGCAATAGATTGCAGGTCATAAGAATGCACAAGTCGATTTACTTCGGATAGCTCAGAGCTTGATAGTGGCAATATCAGATGAAAATTCAGTTTAATTGCACAAATGTAGCTTTCCAGCTGAGATATCGTCCTTAAAGCGAACTCGTTCAAATCAGACCTATCTGTTAAGTCAAGTGCCAGAATTATCCTGCTTCTTTTGATTATGGATGCTTCAGTGATCCTGTGACTAAACGCTGCTGAGTCAACCATAAATTTTCACCAAAGGATGGCTCGATGCAAGTTTGATTAACTTGAGATAAATGTAGCCATGCTCACCTATCTTATTAGAAAAGGATGGTTGTTCTACCTTTTGACTGGAATATCGCAAAAAAGGATCGGTTGGTTCTTCATCAAGAACGAGGTAATAGAAATAAGATATCGCATCAGATTCGATTAAGCTGATTGCGGACCCAATCACAAACTTGTTATTCTCTTTAAACATCAATAGCGGTAATGGTGGTTCGTCGTATATTGTCTTGTAGGCTGCAACTTTTGCAAGACTCGAGAGGTCTCGGAGTCTTATTGTGATATAACCTGATTTTTTATTTACCCGCGCTTTTCTTGTTAGAGTTGCGGGGAATTTATCAACATTGATTATCGGTGTGTAAATGAAGCTCGGATTCACGACTGAATCGACCACAGCAACTTCTTCTGTCACCCCGGTGATCCTGTATGCCATATACTGACCGTATTTCGTTTCTTCGCTCTTTACAAAATAGATTACCGGTCTCCCCTCTATAAAATCCGTTTGAACCGCGAAGACAAATTGTTGATCTAAAACCAACGAGAATGCGGGCATCGGGGTGCGCTCTAATGCGCAGACCAATCTGCCAAAATTATTCAAATTCAACAGCTCTATATACCACGGAGACTTAAGTTGCAATTTTACTATTCATACTGTACATGCTATTAAAAGTCATTCGAAACCAAGATAATGTACCTGTATAGGTTGGACCTGCTAAGTTAACGCGTATTATCTCCAACCAAATGAGATGCAAGGATTAGGCTCGCACCGCATTAAGAATGAAAACGAATAGTCTTGTACACTTGTACTTAGAACTTCGAGTAGTATAATGATCTATTACATAGATACATATTCATGTTCTTTATTTTTGATTAGCTTTATTTCTCTAGCAAATGCTTTTACTTTACCTTCGTTGAAGGAAGAGTGCAGCACAGTGCAACGCTGTTGCTGGTTTTATTATTTTCTTTTAAGAGAAATCACAATTTAAAATAGGTAGAAAACAAAAAAGGCACTTGGGTATGTGCGCAGCACTTTACTAGCAGATATACCGAAAATAGGCACAACAGGGATTTACATGATGGAAAAGGCATTATCGTTCGTATCCTCGATTATATCGTGGGAAGGTTGAGTGGCCAATTCCTATCAAACGACCAGAAGGGAGAATGAGAAAAATCAATCTATTTGGCTCCAATTATAATAATGATAAGTCCTGGTCTAAGGTGATCACAGACAGAACGAGTGATATAATAGGTTATGACAGTAACACATCGCAACCATCGATGAATAGTATCTATTATAGTACCTATCGTGGCAATAATACATGTGAAAAATCATATGATGACCCTAATCTGCATTCGCGACCAACACCTTGGGCAGCTGATAATAACCGCCCCTCCAGTGATCCTTTTCATGAGTTCGGACAAAGAAAATCTACAACTGAAGAATTCAACATATCCCTAAAGAAATATTGTTCCCAACAAACTGCGGGTAAAATCTTAGCGTGGGCTACTTATCACGTTAGTCAAGGAGATGATGATATTCTTGAGAAAACGCTAACAATCTTTCGCAGAATTGACAGACGCGAATTATACAGTGGAAATTCCTTTGATAAATGAGTCGCCACTAGACCCTCCCTTGAGAAGCTCCATTGCTAAGCTATCATAATGCAATCTGGCTGGTCTCTCTTCGGTCAATAAGTTGAGTAAGTTCTGCCCCCGTTCCTATAAGCGTAACTCTTAGTCCCGTTTCTCCTTCTACATTTTCGACAAAGGTTTGCGCTTCCCTCGGTAGTTTTGAGAATTCCCTTACACCAGCGGAACCTGGAAATACGATGTCCAATTTAGTGATCGCAATTTGCGTAGCGCCATTTAACCTTATTGCCTTTTTGGCAATAACTGGGTCGAACGGCGCTGCTCTCCTTTGCCTACCGGTCACACTCCCGTACTCTAACCATCCCCTCACTTTAGCGTCTTCACTGGTAATCTCATCTTTCAATGGACCCTCTCCTACTCGCGTAATATAGGCTTTGAAAACGATAAGGACATCATCCACTTTTTTTGGCCCAATTCCGACATCAGAACAAATCGCAGAAGCTGTGACGTCCTTGGAGGTTACATAAGGGTAACCTCCATGGTATAGCGACAGAAATGTCCCCTGGGTTCCCTCAACCAGAACGCTTTCGTTCCTATCCAAGGCATCATTGACACTACCACTAACGTCTCCAATATAGCGCGTTAATTCGGGAATCTCTTTAGCAAGTTTGAGAACCCGAATTGCCCTGTCTGCGTTTGCAGGACCAGTGCCTGTTCCAGTTGTACCTATCTTATTTTTCAGATGAATGCCACCAATGTCTCTTTCGATATGCACTTTCTCTATTATGCCAGACTGCGAATCAATCAAAGTTCTATTGGACACACCGAAGGTCTTGATTTCATCTAACAATATATTTGGATCAACTAAAACACCAGCTCCTATTAATAATTGTGTCGTAGAATTCAAGGCGGCACTTGGCAGCATCCTAACTTTATAGGTCTTGCCTTCATGGCAGAAGGTATGACCTGCATTGGGACCTACTCCACCTCTTACGGCAATGACAGGGTTTTCTTTGTTAGCAAGGTAGGCGATAATTTTGCCTTTGCCCTCGTCTCCGAAGAACCCTCCCACGATTACAAGACATGGCATATGGGGACTCTTGAGATCCGTGAATATTTAAGCCTAGTTTAGGCGCGAATGAATAATTAACGGTACCAACCGAAACATGACGCGGTCTGGTACTATTTCATAGAATTAAATACTGCATCAATACTAGTCTTAAACTGTCGGTGACATCCGGTTCTAAAGCAGCTGTGAATATCATACAAATTCTGGCTAATCTGCCAGATTTTCTGCGAGAACCAATTCTTCGCAAGAAACTGAAGGAATTTTATATATTTGACGAATCCGATAAGCGCGAAACGATAGCGATGGCACTAAATGCCGCTTCTTCGATCCAGGCTGAGAAGCTCGCTGTGTTAGCCAAGACTTGGATGGAAGTTCTATCCGAATTTGACACTAGCAGAATAGTTCTCATGTTAAGACTCTACTGTGAAGGAATTCTAAACGACCACTCTGTAATAGAGAAACTAAATATTGACTGTTTGATTCACGCATTTATGACTTTAGATGAAGTCAAAAAACAAAAATTCATTGATTGCCTAAAGGAGGCTATGTTGTCTGTACCAAATAGGCATAAAATCATAGAGATGATGCCCGCTGCCGCATTAGGGATTTTGGAAATGAAATAGTTCCCGTCTTATTGCTGGGGACGTTTATCAGGATTTTTTTGTAGTTCGCCTTCTGATTTTTCTAACCCAAAGAACGTTTTTTCGTATTTTCGAAGTGCTTTCCTATGCTCAGGTAGAGACATATCCAATCTCATTTCATTCATTACCATAACAGCATAATTAGTCCATTCCTTCCAACAGTCCGGACAAGAAGGATATGCTTCAGAGCCTGGGTCATCAATCAGTTTTTCATCAAACTCTTTACTGCATTTGAGACACACCTTTACCATGTGAAGAACATGCCTTCACCAGGTTATTTTATTCTTTATGTCACTTTTATGTTCTCTTTTTTTCACTTATCCCTCGTTTGTTATATGAGTGAAATTTTTTTAGATGGTCGCGCATCTGTTCCATACCATCGAATTTCGCGTTGCAGGGTTTGCACTCATAAAATAACCCTTTTCCATGTATTACTTGAAGGTGTTGCATCAGCGCCTCGACTCTCCGAAATTTCGTACCACATCTATCACAGGTGTGCTTTTTGAAGATGTCCATCATTGTTTAGGGCCTTACCTGATTCTGCTTGTCCCAACATTTTCTACATAACTGGCCTTCAATATTCCATCGTGGTTTTGGATTGTAACGGATAAACGCCAATCTATTGCTACACCTTGTACAATAGTTCATCTTTTTCTCGTAGTCTAGGGCTTGCTTTTCATAACAACTTTTGCACAGTATACTCTCGCGCTCCATATTCCATTGCCAGCTTGGTTTATTCTTATCCGTTTCAAGCAAGAGCTCTTTTTTACAGAGATTGCAAATGTCAGGGGCCTGTTCAAGCTTTGTCTTCTCTTCTTGTTGTCTTAGAATAAATTCCTTAGTCTTTTCCATATGACATCCACTACAAAAGAACCCTTGGACCTTCCATTCGGGTCGAGGCTTGTATCTATGACTTAACATTTTATCACAATTACTGCACTGGAGGATCTCTTTCTTCCTAAACAGATGCAAATTTGTTTACCTGGTAGAGATATTGTTATTTTCGATACTAAAAACCTACTTAACAAAAATTAGCCCGAGATATTTGATCGGTTTCTCTCCCTCTCTTGCCTACGTTACCTGTAAGTTTGTAGTCATTATCGGAGAGACTTTTGGTAACACACATAAGATTACTATTCA
>DAOM01000177.1 GCA_002501855.1 Candidatus Nitrosopolaris nunavutensis | reverse complement strand
ATGAAGGTAGAATAGATGCAATACTTGAATACCCTGATTATGTGGAAACGGTAGAGTGGAAAACGTATGCAGATGGAGGAATGTCGGCGTATGACCGCAATCAGACAATAAGTAATGGAATGCTGGTGAATTACCGATATGGGAGAGCAGAGGATGACTTCACTGGAAATATATTAACCGTTATCACACCAATCAAGGCCCACAATCCTAGACCTACAACGCTTGCCTTAGATGCTATTAGAGAAGCACGCACCTATATGCTGCACGTACTCGATGGAGAGAGAGTAAGAGCAAACCTACCGAACAGATTTGTTTGTGGATCCTGTAGTTACCGAACAGCATGTGGATTCTACATGGGTGACAAGGTCGATAGCGACCTGAAAAAAATGTTATGGAGAAGAAGGTTTAGGATATTGAAGAAAAGAGAGAGGACACATGTGAACAAATTTCTTGCACACCGGCTATCTCTGGAGCAATTGACGGAATTGCGGTTGGCAGAATCCGGATACCGAATTGAAGAGACAACCTCATCTCCATCAACTGGAATGCGCACTCTGACACTTCTGAAGCAAAACAATTATCAAAATGCCGATCTATTATACGTTGGCGATTCTGTACGTATCATCGCAGTTGAACCAGGCATCCCACTTCTTGCAAGTTGTATCTTAACATAAGAAGGTTTAGTGCTGACAAATTTCTCTGGTACGAAGTCTTTCCTATAGTGCTGCAGTATAGTTGGGAAATCATTTTGCTTTATATCTTTGCCAGAGTTATCGTAACCTACATAGTTCGCCCTGGCGAAATACACATCTTGTTTTTGTATTTTGTGGTCTGTGCTCTTTTTTCTTAAAAACAGGAGGCTTGATCTCACGTTAACTCCCGAAGACTTGAAAGTCTCAAACGGAGTCCCAATTATAGCGTCAATATGATAATGCTCAAGGATAAACCTTCTGACATACAAATCACGAGTATTACTCAGCACGCTGTTAGGAATGACTATTCCTATTCTGCTGCTTGGTTTCAATAATTCGTGACATCTCTCTAGGAATAGCACCTCCGTCCGCTGGCTCTTTCTGTTCTTTCCCAAGTCGAATCTTCCTAGTACGTCCTTTTTCGTTACGTCGTATCCAAATGGAGGATTTGTCAGGATGATGTCAAACTTATTTCGTCTTACATCCTTTTTAGGATCAAAATGGCTATAATCGCTTAGCGCGTCGTTGCATTCAATATTGCTGCGGCCGTCTTCATGGATTGCCATATCCATCATGGCAACTCTTGCTATTCTATCGTTATTCTCAATTCCATACAGTTGCTTTCGAGAGAAATCAGAATCTATCCTACTGATTGTGCGGTCATCACCCTTGTATACGTCTTGAATCCTATTCTTAACATGCATCCAACTATATAGCAAAAACCCACCAGAACCACACGCAGGGTCAATCATGTTTTCTGCTTCGGTGGGATTTATGAGTGAAACCATGAATTCTACTACTTGTCTGGGTGTGAAGTACTGGCCGTACTCTCCTCTAAATAATCGTCCCAAAAACTTTTCAAACGCTCTGCCCTTTGCATCTAAGTCTGTGTTCTTCAGTGATACGTCTTGTAGAATTTCTACCAAGCGAAAGATTACATAATTTGGAATCTCGATATCCTTAACAAATACTTCCGGCTCTTTGTCTCGAAACTTGTCATATATTGTCTTAAGTCTCCTAGCGACGTCAGTGTCGGTTTCATATGTACCAATCTGAAAATCATAGTACGAATCCTGATGTGTAAACCATTCGTCATGAATTTTGATAAGCAGCATTTTACTAATTTCGTCGAACGCTATTGCAGGATCGCGTCTGCCTCCTTCCCATATTGCATCATGACATAGTTTGAACTTGTTACTGAGCTCACCGAATCCAAGTTTTCTGAGATCCCATTTTGGGTCACCCCTGAGGTATCTGTATTGTGGTACTTGGCCATACTTCTCCGGTATTCTGGCTATGCTCCACTTTTGTAGGGTCTTAAGGCTCGGTTTTTTTTGGACATCGTACGCAAACCTTTCATTACCGCACACTATGTACAGAAACTTTGAGTTTAGAAGGTTAGCGTTCCCTAATCCCTGCCTATGCGCTATGTCGGTATTATCCTTGGTTGCATCTGCCTTTGTTTCAACAACGATATAGGCCGTCTCTGCTTCGTTATCCTCATAAACAACTATGTCTGCTGGGATTTTGGGTTCTCTCCTAGGAGGGTAAACTTCCGTGTCTAGCCTTGCTGGTGGATATCCGTACTTGTCAACTAATTCGATAAATATTGCAGCTCTGATCAATTCTTCAGGATCTTCAAAGTTGTATGATTTTCCGTTCGGATATGTTATTATCTTGTGATCATGATTGACATGTATAATCCCTTTCTCCAGCCCTGTCTGGATAGTTTGATCACCAGAGATAGCCATATCTCAGTTGCATTTGCAGCCGAACGTATCGGGGTTCTTGTATTGTATTACTGCTCTCCTGTAAGGAGTGTTTGGCCTTCTATTTATCATAGTAACATTGTGATCAGGTGTATATTTAATTACGAAAGAATAGAAGAAATTTCTTGGTATATGTTCCACTTCGATTTGTATATCTGTCTCGCAGGTAGCTAAATTAGCCACTCGGAGTACTTTATTAGTGATCCCGTCAACTGAATCACCAGTTATGCCTGACAATTTAGTCTTACTGTGAGTAATCCATGTAATTGTCGACGGTTAAAAGTAGACTAATGTTATGTCCAAGAACATGCACGTATTCAAAAATAGTAGGAAAGGAACGGAAGACTAGTTCAGCGAAATTACTCTCACAGGGTGATTGAGAAAATCTTCATAGGTGACTACCTCAAACCAATCGATTGCAGTTTCTGATAAAAAAGTCATCAATCAATAATAGCTGTTCGTAATAGTCACGAAATGTCTTACTAATTAAAATGATAACAACATTCAAAATCACTGATCAAAAAGCTATAAAGTTAGCCGAATGTAATAGCGTACCTAAGGTTATGATAATCTTTGGCCAGAATGGTATTGGTAAGTCAACACTTCTTTATGCTGTTAAGCAGAGCATGCTAGAAAATGTTGTTAGGAACGAAGATGTTATTTTCATTTCACCGTTGGGCGAATCACCGCAAAAAGAGTATGCGGGAACTGATGTTCAAAGAGATGAACCAGCTTACAAGATAACTTCCGTCTTAAGTCGATTGGAAATTGCCAGAAGAAATATTATTGCCGCATCTTCCTTGCTTGATAACAAGAACAGATCTCCGATTGCTGAACGCACCAATATATCACATGTTTATGAGCCTTTAAACAAATTGCTGAATCTGATGCTACCACATCTGAAATTTGAAGGAGTCGAAATAAGCATTACTGACTCGCCTAAGTGTATATTTAGCAAAGATATCCTCAATGATATTTCTCATCCCCAGAACCAAGTCGATATTGATAAACTGAGCAGAGCGGAGATAGGAGTAATTTCTCAATTTCTGCCACTTGTAGAACACCAGATACTAAGAAAATTAATACAACGATCTAATGAAAGCTCTATTTCAGATATTGTTGTTTTAATGGATATGCCAGGCCTATATCTTC
>DAOM01000026.1:10302-22551 GCA_002501855.1 Candidatus Nitrosopolaris nunavutensis | reverse complement strand
TCCTTTAAGATATCAATTTTGAAGTCTTTGTGCTGCTGCTGGAACAACCATATCTGATTCCCTACTGCGCCGTCGACTATTCCTGGCACAATAACAGGAATCTTACGTTTATGAGCCCAATAAAGGAAAGACGATTCATCTAGAGTGCTGCCAATATGGCTGATGATTTCATAAGCTGAAAAATCCTGTTTCACTTTTTGACTACTATACAAATCTCCCAAACATGACTGGACCTTCTTTTCTATCAATGACCCATAGCTGACTTCAGGAACTAGCACGTTTCCTAAACGATGAATTTTTTTCTTTAACAGAATAGAATCGTCCATCCTAAAATCTCCAGCATAGTACCGTCTGTATGTTCTCGCTACGTCATGATCTAGCGCACCGCACGTGGTGATTACACAGTCAAACATATTGTCCTTTAACATGTCTCGTATGATTCCTCGAACGCCTGTAGATAACAATGCTCCTACAAAGGAAAGAAATTTTGTGCATCGTTTTTCACCTCGCATTGCTCTCAAAATATCCACTCCGTATGAAAGATTTCTAGATTGAAAGCCACCAGAAGTTGACATGGCTTTGATGATTGAACTAACACTTGTAGATTCTAGTGAATAATCTATTACTACGTCATTTAAAATGCGATCTTTCTTTTGTTTTTTGTTACTACCTCTCATGTCTCGTACCAATGTTATACGTCTCTATATTCTATTGCAAAAAGCGTATCGGTAAAATTCTTAAAAGTAAGTGGATTTTCATTATCATGACGTGGACAAAGCTCACAGCTTTAGAGGAAAGAAAATAGAGCCGCCAGAGATCTTTGCTGAAATGACGGTTTCGCAACTCATGGATTTTTTTGCAGGCACAGGTTACAATGCTCGCCGTCTTGCTGAGGCAGGTAGAATGATGGCAGACATGTTACGCACAAAATCTACAGTGTGCTTAACACTGGCCGGGGCTATGACACCGATAGGCATGGGCAAAACAATTGCCACTATGATAAAGAATGGATTTATTGATTGGATTGTTACAACAGGCGCTAATGTTTATCACGACTTACATTTTGCTTACGGCTTACCGGTGCGTCAGGGACATTTCGACGTCGACGATGATATTCTGTATTCTAAAGAAATCGTGAGAATATATGATGTATACATTAAGGAGAAAGGAACGCTCCAAGCCCAAGATACGATAGTGCAGAACGATTTGAGGACGGGCAACAATAGCAGCGCTAGCATCCCCTTTGCTGTATCCACTGCGGACATATCGTACATCTTGGGGAGGGCTGCAAAAAAGACATCCTCTTATCCTGACAAATCCTTTGTAGTGGCCGCTTATGAAGCTAAGGTACCTATCTACATGCCTGCAATTGGCGACTCTTCAATTGGTCTGAATATGCTCCCACTAATGTTTGAGGGAAGAACTGAGCTTTTTCCCAACGTCGTTTTGGACGTCGCAGAATCAGCCGCGATTCTCTGGAAAAGTAAAAGATCGGGAGGTGTTGAGCTCGGTGGTGGAGTTCCGAAAAACTTTTTTCAGCAAACGGGGCCGGCTCTCTATCAAATATTGAAGATTAAAGAAGGCGGCCAAGATTATCTTATCCAGTTGACCGACGCCCGCTCCGACACAGGAGGTCTGTCAGGGGCAACTTTGCAGGAGGGAAAGAGTTGGGGAAAGATCAAAACATCGCACGCAAGAAATGTAACGGTTTATGGGGACTCTTCAGTCTACTTTCCGCTTTTATGCTCGTACGTGCTGTCAGAATGCAAGCCAAGGAAGCTCCAGAAATTATATTCGCTAAAAAACTCTTGGGTCGAAGAGATGAAGGAGAAATACACGGAAACGAGGACGACTCGATAACGCTCAATCGGGTGTCCCGATACTCACTACATCTCAACTTGCTTGCGATTGGCGAGGAGTGTATTCTGTATCCAATATGGGATTCAAGAGGTGCATCCTGAGGCATTTAAACCAAAATGACAGAAGGATGTTCTTTTGTAAATATCTCGCCGGAGTGCGGGGGCGCTTCTACCTGTGCGCCGTCGATTTGATCCTTATTTGAGTGTGTTTCAAGGATACATGCGCTCAGTTTAGTACGAGTGCTCCTCGATCTTGTGAAATTTCAACTCTTTAAGAGTAGCAAACATGACTTGGCATTTCTCGCATTTCCATTGATTGGCCCTCGCTTCTTTATAACTAATATACGTCGCTTCCTTACTTTCATATTGTTTCGTCTTGAAATTATAGAGGGAATGATTATAGTTTACTTTGTACTTTAGCTTATCTAGGTCTATCACGGTATATTACTTACAACTATCCTTGATCTTAAAAATCAGTATGTCGGTTATGTAACTAATATTATTGGATAAGAAAAATTGTTATCCTTTGCCCATCACAGAAGAACTATGAAATGTTATGGTGTTAGGCTCAATCGCGACCCCCCGTATCTCCGTCTACGGAAAAAAGGTACAATGTTTCCAACGAACTCTCCTGACTGCATTACTCTCTGCAGTGCGGGAATCTGCAATTTGGCTGGTCTTTGAATAATTAACAAATATAATCAATCACATTTTAGACAATCATGGCGGCAGGTTATGAATAATGGATTTGAGTCTAAATTTTATTTCATGCAGGATGTTATATGACTGACCCCAACGCCAAGCGTTTGCTTTGGTTTCTTTTTGCAGGCTCCCGCGGGGGCGATAATCGAATGAAGATTATTGATCTGCTTAAGGAGCGACCGTATAATATCAACCAGCTCTCTGAATCTTTGGGGCTTGACTATAAGGCGATACAACACCACATTTTGGTACTGCAGAAAAATAACATCATTACCAAAATGGGAGAAAAATATGGAGTGTTATACTTTATCTCCAATTATTTAGAAGCTAATATTGAAGCATTCAATGAAATAAAATCAAAAATAAATCATTAGGTAAGATACTACTATTCCCGAGTTATTCTAGAGCCTTGGTTTCTTCTTCAGCGTGAGTTGTTTGATAATGTTTATCTGCCTCGATCTTCGTCAAGAATTCCTTCCCGCAGGCTACACATCGGAACGTTCCTGCCTCATACTCAGACAAATATAGCCTCCATCCAAATAGTATATTCCATGACAAATATTAACCATGGTTTGGACTTATCATATCAGGCCGCTGCTGTTTTGTCAGTCGTGATAAAGTTTTCTTTCTCTTTCTTTATCAGCGGAATAACTTTTTCAGTAATAATGTTGTCGAAATTTTTTTCTTCTACGTCAAGTGCTATCAGCAGATAGTAGTCCTCATTTATATGTAGAGTAGCTCTGTTTAGCTTTTCATATTTGCCCAAAGCGTATATCAAGGGTCCAGTCTTCGGTTCAAATTTTATCCTAGTTTTATGCCTAGTCACGGTTAGATGAGCATATTCTTCATTTTCCTCGTCGGTCATGAGGGGATGCAATCCCTCTCTGTGCTCTGTGTTCAGAAGTACCCCGTATTTGCTAGCAATACCTACCCATCTGATAGACTTATCGAGCTTTAATACTTCTTTAGTAAATGCATAAAGGTGCTCATAGTCTATCATACACCATAATAAGCGGTCGTGAAGTTACTTAAATATACTGGTTTCTGAAAAATGACGTAATACGATCAATACGACTTTGCTCATTGCATATTATATAGACATAGATGTCTCTACATTTGTCGGTCTTGAGGCCTTTAGCTACAAGCCAGGTTTACTGCGAATGTTCTAGTACTAAGTATAACTCCGATTCACTCTAAAGAAAAATACAAAATATTAAAAATCCATTTTGTACAATATTAGTATGATGCAAGTCTGCGTAATGTGTAACCATCCATACGATCTTCAAACACTGACATTGGAGCAGAAACTAGTTGAGGATAATGACTTTTGTACGAGATGTTGGACTGAACTCATGGAAACTGAATAGCTGAATAACCTGACAGAAACCATACATTGATCAGAGAGGACGCTGTGTTGATCGTAACTAAGCATTCCGTCAAGGTAGCTTACGGGCCCTGGCACCAAGTAAGATTTATCCTTCAGGAAAAACGCACGAGTGAGTGAAGGATCCTGATTTTTGAACTCTGATAGTAAGGGTAGAAAGAGTCATGATCTCAGTACACTTGGTTGCACAATTTATAATAATAATAATAATAATATTAATATTGTAAAACACGGGTAACAATATGGCGATAGAACAATCTGTCGAAGACGTCCTTGAAATGCCTCAGCGAAAACTGGTTGTGGCAAAAAATGATATCGACTTGAGCAACAATAATCAAAATGACATTTTCATTTTATTGGTTCAGGAATCAGCTGGTTCTGCTGGTGGAAGAGGAGGAGGGTCTGGGAATCGCAAGATCGACAAAGTTATGGCATTCTCATGTTCCGAAGGAATTTGCAACAAATATTTTGAGAGTTTTGATCCAGAAAAAATAGAACAGTTTGAAATCCCATATAGCGCGGTGGCAATGGATATTAAGTTGTCAACAGGGAGACAACTGGTAGTACAGGGGCTGGTAGATCCCGATTTTATTAAGGGCTATCGCGAATTGATAAATAACATGAAAAATCAATAATCATATTAACATATAATATGTCAAGCGGCGAGGGAAGCAACAGCAGCGACAAGAGCGATAGTGGAGGCGATAAAGATACCAGTACTCAAAAGATGGCATCTGCAATCGAAGATTTGCTTTATATGGAAGCAATTAAGTTCATGGATGTTCATGATCGAGAAAGCAATAAGGCAGTTTTATCTTCTTCATTTGCAATAATAGTCTCCAATGTCATTACTAGCATGAATTTGAAAGAGGATAATAACGACGACATGATGAAATTGATGTATTTGTCACTTTTAATCTACATGAATGAACATCTCAAACTCCCCAAATCCTTGACAATGGCTTTTGGAAATGATCTTGAAAAGCATCGGGATGAGATGGAATGTGGTGAGTTGATTTCAAACTACGTAACAGTGCTGCATAATATATTCTCGAGTGTAAAAAAAGAAATGAAAGGCTAAATTAGCAATTTTAAGAGCGTTCCCTACTACCACCCGAGTTATCCCCATCTGTAAAATATATCTAAAGTTGCTTCTTACAAGATTTTGAACATTGGCAGCATTTAACTTCCTTATTAAACTGTTGCTCGAGTTAGCTAGTTAGTTTGTCTATATTACCTTTAGATCAAGTAATAATTCTATAGATATTATTGAGACGACATGTTTCTTTTCCTCATTATATCCATGACCTCGTCATCAGTCACCGGATTGAAATCCTCATAGTATTGCCCAACAGAGTGAAAATTGCCTGGGGCTATAACCGCTTCAACTGAGTCACATTCCTGTCCTAACAACTTTAGAGTCGGTTTCGGGACGACGGGTAGAGCAACGATGAAATGCCTGGGTTTGTACTGCTTTCTTATCCATCGAGCGGCAGCAATAACAGTAGCACCAGTCGCGGCGCCATCGTCGAGCAAAATTGTAGTCGCTCCAGGTACTGTATGAGGATGTGTTACGTTACCCCGGTATAGTGATGCTCTTCTTTTTATTTCTGCAATTTGTTCTAGTTTTTCTTTTTCGATATAGTCAAACGAGATCAATGGATTGTTTATCCGCTCCTGATCAAGGTAGGTAGTACCATCTTCCATGATTGCACCTATGGCTAATTCTTTGTTGTACGGATCAGTAAGTTTTCTTGGTATAACTAGATCAAAATTGGGAATAGATAATTTACTTGCAAAAATATCTGCAGTAACTACACCGCCACGTGGTATTCCTAAAACGAGAATCTGCTCTTTTGGCTCTTTCCTTAAAGAAGACTTTATAACGTCTGCAAGTATATTAGCGGCACTTGACCGGTCTTTAAACCTTAATTGAAAATTACGCCTAATTCGTTCAAATAGCATTTACCCTGCAAATCTGAAATTAACACAGGTAAATCGCTTGAGGTGCATGCCGATCTCGTCCCCTAAACCGCTTCAACTGCCTGAATTAAACGCTCAAATTGTTTTGTAAAAGGATGCTCTGGGTGTTCTAGGACGGTTAGGAATTCTTTTCTGCTGAACTGGATATCACAATAGCACGGGATAGCTGAGATTACTTCCATACCAGTTTCATTCGTTAGAAATTTCTTCATATCTGTTTCAGTCGCTTGCTGCTCCTCCATCAGAAGCGACGATTTAGACTTTGAAGCAGGATGATCGAGATTCGCGGGTGTTCCTGATCCTGTTGGCAAAGTAGCTGTCGCGGTGCTTGGGCTTGCCGTCGAGTACAACATCCTATCACCATGAACATTATGTGGGATACAGTACCCAGCTACTCTATTCCACAGAAGGAATGACTTGGTTCCGAATTTTGTAAAAGAACCATAAATTTCTTCAGCGAGTTTTCTGGTCCCCGCGATGTCGAGATCACCCATTTTAAGTGTCAAGAGAAGTGTGTCCGCAACGGCAAGGGCATTTATAGACCAATACCTTATACCCGGACTAGTATCGATTATAACATAGTCTGCGTGATACTCAGATATGAGCAGTTCCCTTAACAGTATAAATCTCCGAAGCAGATGTATTTTCGAGGTATCTTGCTTACCCGTTGCTGGCGACCCTCCTTCCAGTTTGTAAATTTCTTCTTTCTTTGCATTACAAAAGGCAACCCAGAGTTGACCACGCTCCGCCTTGGCTTTAGTCTCCGCGCTATTACTTGTACTACCCCCTCCTATCCTGTCTATTACCGGAGTGAAATCCAGTACTACTTCTTTAAGTTCAGCGTTATCGTATAGAAAGTCGTTAATCCATTTCTTAGGATCTGTATTAAAATATGACTGAAGACTAGGTGCATAAACATCAAGGTCTAACAGAAAGGCACGGTATCCCTTCTTCGCCAGTAAAGCAGCAAAATTAGCGGCAAGAGTTGTTTTGCCAGTGCCACCTTTGTAAGAATGGAAAGCGATACACTTGGTCAATGTTCGAAAGTCTAACGATAAGTCCCTTTCCTATTATATAGAGATTACTTCATGCGTACTAAAATCACCATGAAATATCTGAACAAAATATGGAGGCAAGCTAGTAACAGAACATACAATAATATGTTAATCGAAATAAAGTGTCGCCATGGCTAGCGCAGATAAGAAGCATATGGCACGAGAAAAGTCAACCCATTTCACTTATCCTGCTCGACCAGCTTCTGCCATTGATTTTTCGGGATCCGAAATTGCTAAAAAAATAAAGTCTGGCGAGTTTAAAATTGCAATTTATGGTTTGGGACACGTTGGCTCACCTATGGCATCGGTGTGGCTTCGAGCCGGAGCCCACGTGATAGGTGTGGATAAATCCCACACCGTATTGGAGAGAGCAAGCAAGGGTGAATCGCATGTTCCAGAGCCGGGCGTCAACGATGCTTTCGCAAGCGGACTAGCGACGAAACGCTTCGAAATATACAAAGATCCGACAAAAGCTTCGCATGACTCATATTTTAAAATGATTTGTGTTCCGGTTCTGCTTTCAAATAATAATAGGTCTCCTGACCTTACAGCTGTCAAGGAGGTATCATCAGCGATAGGAAGGGGGCTAAAAAAAGGCGATGTAGTCGCTCTTAATCCCAGCGTGCCACCTGGGACTACCGAAGATCTTGTGTTACCAATACTTGAGAAAGAAAGTGGTCTAGAAGTTGAAAACGATTTTTATATGATATATAATCCTGAAAGAATTTACGAAGGTCGTGCAATACAAGACATCGAGGAACGATACCCGGCCGTGATATCGGGTGCAGGTTCAAAAAGCCTAGAATTAGGAAAAATAATTTATTCTCTTATATTCAAAAAGGGCGTTCTTTCCGTTAGTAACATCAAGACTGCTGAGACTGAAAAGCTGTTGGAAGGTGTGTATCGTGACGTTAACATCGCGCTTGCAAATGAACTTGCAAAGTTTTGCGAAAAGATCGGGGTTAATTTTTGGGAGTCCAGAGATGCTGCGAATTCACAACCGTTCTGTCATCTGCACAGTCCTGGCGTGGGTGTAGGAGGTGCTTGTATACCAGTTTATCCGCAGTTCATACTTTACGCTGCAGAGAAGGTCAAAGTCGATTGCGATATAACCAAATTGGGACGAGCTGTGAACGATGCCATGCCTGCCTACTGTGTACGGGAGGCAGTAAAATTGCTAAATGGCAAGAAAAAAATGGAAGACGAGTCATTGGATAGGGCGACAGTTACTCTGCTAGGCCTAGCTTTTAGAGGAGGAGTTTCAGATACCCGATTATCTCCGACTTATGATGTCATCAAGGAATTTCAGAAAATGGGGGTAAAGGAGATCCGTGTTCACGACCCGTTGGTAAAAAGCGACCCGTTGTTGCTTAAACATCAAAACGTCATTTTGTCCTCTAATCTCACTAGTGCTCTCAATGGCACAGATCTCATTATGATCGTAGCTGACCATGCTGAATACCGTGCTTTGTCACCTGATCTTATCGGGGTCCCGATCTACGACGGACGTGGTATTCTGGATAGGACAATTTTTACCCATGCTTCATATGCCACTATCGGAATAGGCAGTAGCAAATATTGAGATATACTGCCGTTTTTGACGCTTACCGTCGGGACAGGAAAAACAAGAAAAGAACACAACACAAGCTACACTGATAATACCATGCGCGTCGACGGGGTCCTTATCTTAAACACTCTTCAATGCACAAATAAGCTTATAATAACTGACCTAACGAATTCCTTCGTACAAATGGTTCATTCCATGGACGACAGCAAAGAAGATGGCCCGGTATTTCTGAGAACAGTCGCCTGGGAAGATGGATCATTAGTCTTGATTGATCAGACTAAATTACCAAATATGTTGACATATGTTAGACTTGATGACTACAAACAAGTTGCAAGTGCCATAAAAAATTTGGTGGTAAGGGGCGCCCCCGCAATAGGAGTGACTGCTGCTTTCGGACTTGCACTAGCAGCAATTCACAGTAACTCAAGAATTCTGGAAGAACTGATTAGCGATCTTAATGCGGCCCAGGCGATCTTGAGATCCACTCGTCCTACAGCCGTCAACCTCTTCTGGGCACTCGAACGGGTCATGAAAATAGCAATGGAACAGAAAAATGTCGCCGATGTGAAAAACGCGACTCTTGAAGAGGCATTAAAAATGTCTGAAGAAGATATTCAGGTTAACAAGCAGATGGGCATCAACGGCGCTGATCTCATAGAAGATGGCGACGTAATTTTGACACACTGCAACGCAGGTTCGCTAGCAACAGTCGGTTATGGTACTGCGTTGGGTGTCATACGCGCGGCTGACGAAGCCGGCAAGCACATAAGTGTCGTAGCTACTGAAACCCGCCCTGTTATGCAAGGTTCAAGATTGACTGCATTTGAGCTACAGCATGACGGGATTGATGTCAGTCTGATTCCAGACACGGCGGTAGGACATGTAATGTCTCGTCAGATGATTAAGCGTGTTATAGTTGGTGCAGACCGAGTTTTGCGCACTGGACATGTTTTCAACAAGATAGGAACATATCAGGTGGCGTTGATTGCAAATCAACATAAAATACCTTTTTACGTGGCGGCTCCTCTCTCTACATTTGATTTCGAAAGTAACCCGGCAGACATCGTTATTGAAGAACGCCCAATTGAAGAGGTAACCGAAATAGCTGGGACAAGAATTGTACCTCTGGGTGTCCGAGTGTTTAACCCGGCATTCGATCTAACTCCTCCTGAATTGATTTCGGGTATTATTACAGAAAAAGGAGTTTTAAGGCCACCTTTTGAGAAAAATCTGAAGATCTTATTGGGTTAAAAGTGATATCTATGTTTGTATAGACAGTAGGGAAAGTATTTATCGCATAAGTGCCCAATAGCCGTGTCGTATGTCAGCGCAGCAAATTACTGAGGATGAGGTATATTCTGCACTCCGAAAATGCATGGATCCTGAGATTCCTGTTAACATAGTAGAACTCGGGCTAGTATACGGAGTACAAGTTAGATCTGAAAACAATAATGTCGATATTAAGATGACCATGACAACACGTGGTTGTCCGCTTCATGACACTCTTGTCAGCGACGTGAAAAGATATGTGGGGAAGATTAATGGCATAGGTAACATCGATGTGCAGATAGTCTGGGATCCTCCCTGGAGTATTGAAAAAATGGATCCGGGAGCGCGCGAGAAAATGGGATTTGGTAAACCGAAGCTACGATTCCAAGTAGACTATGAAAAATATCAACCTTCGAAGAAAGGCAGACTAACTAAACAGGAAGATGGATCGCTAGCCCTACTAAATGATAAAGAACAAGGATTTATGGTAAATCAAGCGATTCTAGATTTTTGGGACACTTGTGACGGCACAAAGACAATCAATCAACTCACAGATCAGTTTTCAGGTAAGCTCGCTTTGCCTAGGGAACAGGTTGAACAAGAAGTAGTGCAGTTGGTTCAGCAGCTTCTTGAAGGCGAGCTACTCAAAGATTCATAAGACTGAGAGGGGCTCACAGAAATCTATCGGTATCGACTGGCGTACCTTATGTCTTCTGACAAATTAATGAGGTTAAGCTTTGCCTTAAAAAGTCCCTCAAAAGTGATAATCGAATTTGGAATGGACGATGGTCGTCTCTTAAAGAAACTGATAGAGCAGGACCATGATATCAATCTAGATACTAACACGTCGAGCGTCACATACATCGGCATTGAGCTTGATAGGAAGCAATTCGAAGCTGCAGAATCGCTTATGAAAAATGACAAAAATGTTATTTTATTGAACGCATCTTTTGAACAGATTCTTCCTATGTTTCCAGATGGCTCTATTGATCAGATTCTCGATGTGCTACCTGATCCTGCTTACATTGACAGGACAAATCAGAATAGCTGGCAATCGTTCTACAAAGTCGTGTATGCAAAATTAAAACCTGCAGGACTACTCCGCCTTGTTACCGAAATAACCGATGATCTTCTTGAACCAGTTTCAGATGAAGCCTACAATACCTGGGTTCAATGGCTTTCACAAATTTTTCGATCTCTTGGATTTACTATTAGAGATAGTATGGACGGACCCCCTGCGGAGTATTCTACCCGATGCCTAACTCAATTCAGAGGTGATGCTGAAAGGATAAGGATGATAACATTGGATCTAGTCAAAGATAAAAACGAGTGATGTGTATGACGATATAGTACCCAGATATTTATGAACAAACAAACACACACAGTATCTATGATCATGGCCATTTGTTGTCGGGACAGATATCATTGATAATTAATCAGTGGCGCAGATGTCGCATAGCATGATGATTTTTTGCACACTCTTTAGAACAAAATTCTGCTATACAATCCTCTATTGTGCATGGCAGAGGATCTAGGTGATTGAATTTTTTATTACAATAAGTACAAAATGATTCTAATTCCAAAAAATTGCGATTGACATACTCATCTCCACAATTCCTTTTTTCTTTGAACCATAGAATATCGAGATTTGATTTCTCTGCATGCGTCATAACTGTATCATATGCTTCATAAAAGCCAGGTGCATGAAATTGTCTGATAAATACTGACCCTTCTTGACTTCTGCTTGAGTTAGGGTTCCTAAATCTTACAAGCCATTTCTCACTTGGTAAGATATCATCTTCGTTAAGGACAGTTTTTTTCTCCCGTATCTTTCTGGCTTTCCTGTTTTCGTTCAATATACCTATTATGTTATAGTAATTGATTATCTTTTAAATTATTTACTAAAAAGTATCTGATCGATGGTTTGATTCCTGCAAAGAGCGACCGATCGTCCTCGTTCTAGTTCTACTCGTTGCTAGCAGTGAACTACCACTGATTAAAATCAGTGGCTTCCTTTCTCATCATTGCGTTCCTGTCTACGCTAGGAAAAGTCCTGGGTATGTTCACGGTTACCCCTAGACTTGATACCTGACCAAGTCCCCGATAAGCAATATTGAAAGCAGCGTTTCTATCTGCATTCTCTGATCTTACATTGCACTTCTTACATTGAAACAGTCCTTGTATCTTCCTTATTCCTTTTCGATTACATTTTCTACAGTATTGAGAAGTCCACCTTTCAGATACTTGAATCACTTTGATACCTGCAAGTGCTGCCTTGTATTTGATATATTGAGTCAGCTTGTAGTATTGAAATCCTGAAAGTTTTCTGTTGAACTTCCTACCTTTAGTATTCTGACGTCTTCTACGTAAGTGTTTGATATCACCCAATACTATCAAAGCATTAGTCTCTATAGCCCTGTTTACAATATC
>DAOM01000026.1:8164-9899 GCA_002501855.1 Candidatus Nitrosopolaris nunavutensis | reverse complement strand
CCTAACTTTCTCCGTAACCAAAAGTAATGGCCTCTGACATGGTTCAAGTTCTTACCATAGAATTTAGTAAGATCATTTGCTAACTCCACAGAAGTAGCAATATGCCTTATTCCCATGTCTACGCCTATAACATTCTGGTATTGAAGTTTCTCAGGAATTTCTTTCTCTACAACTACGTCCAAGAACCATCTATTATCTCGTTTGTATAGTTTGCATTCACATATCTTCGCATCCTTTGGTATTGGTTCATATGGCTTTATCAGTCCAATCCACAATCCACCTCTAACTAATTTAACTGGTATTCTAACCCAATACTCAGCTATTGTGTTGGGATTGTGTTCTATCCTTATCAAGTCGTTACGTATGGATATAGGATATCTGCTAGTCTTCTTGACGATTTTATAGAATCTGTCTGCTTGTTGCTTGTTGGCTGAGTATAATCCTAGATCTTCTTTTGTCTGCAAGTAATGCTGTAGATTATTATATTCCTGTTCTAATGCCACTAGTTTAGTATTTGTCAAGTCCTCTATCACCCTACAATGATAGCACTTCTTGGCTAGTGGCATTACGCTTATACAACCTATAGGACATAATAATCTTATCTCATGGGTAAAGGAAGTTCAGCAACTTACAATATTAATTACCATATTGTCTGGTGTCCTAAGTTTAGGAAGAAAATACTCACTGGTAAAGTTAAAACATTTGTTGAGGATCAACTTGAAACTATAGCACAAACAAAGGGTTACAATATACTTGAAGCTAGAGTAATGCCAGATCATATACACCTATTCATAGAAGCGAACCCATTTGATTCACCTACCAATATAGTTAAGATATTCAAAGGTGTAACCAGTCTTAGAATATTCAAAAAGTTTCCAGAATTGAGACAGGAGTTATGGCGTGGGGTGTTATGGTCACCCTCATATTACATTGGTACTGCTGGACATGTCTCTGCTGAAGTGATTGAGAAATATATCCAGGGACAACAGACGAAATGGCGTAGAGAGCGCAATTCATCTACTGGTTAAAAAACCAGCAGTCTTCTTGCGCTGCAAATATAAAAATAATAATAATAATAACAATAATAGCGGTAAACCAGCGATCTGAACAAGCGCTGTCGACACTTTACATCTATCGATGCTCCCAGAAGAGAGTAAATTTTGGAGAATAATAATAGAGGTGGGTCAGCTTCACTTCTGATAAGTATTTTCTCAAGTTGATTGTGCGTATGTTTATCTTCATCTGAATCATTCATTGGTAGTTCGTCAATATCTTGTCAATATGATAGGCGTCAATCAGAAAAGTCGCAACAAGACTATCAACATATGGTTTCAGCAAGTCTACAAATTTTCTTATCCATCTACAGAAGTTAATATAATCTACTATGAAGTTGCCTCGAATGGCGTGCGACTTTCTTTGATAATACCCCTCTGAAATCGAGATCTATGGCGGCTGATAGAATTTTCGCTGAAGCCTAGGAATTTTCTTAGACAGGATACCATGAGAATCAATATTTACTATCTTTACACAAGTAACTCTGGATATAGCCGCTCTCCTGACGATATGCCTTATTCCAAATTTCGTGTAGTTCGGACTACAACATTTCTGACAGAATATTTTCCCCGATCATGCTTTCTGTAATTGATCGCGGTAAATTTTCTTCAGGTGTAGTTTACTAAATATAATTGCGTGAATGCGTTTGTCCTCAAAAGAGCGCTGAAAAATCCGGACAATT
>DAOM01000026.1:0-7872 GCA_002501855.1 Candidatus Nitrosopolaris nunavutensis | reverse complement strand
AGCAAGTTTCTTTCGCCTTTGAATAGTTACGTTTGCATTTTTTCTCCTACCAATCCTATGCGAGATTTCCATTCTGATTGCAGATCGAGCGCCTGGCAAAGTCATTGTCGCGTTATCCACATATCAGTATATCATAATGAGTATCAGGTTACTGATATCAGGAAAGCTATATATCCAGATAACCGTACAGTTTCATCGTATTATGGGACGCTTAGATCTAAACATACACGATGAACTCGAAACAAAATTTCGAGATGCAGTCTATAAGACTATGGGTATGAAGAGAGGTAATCTTACTACGGCACTCGAAGAAGCCATAATGGTCTGGTTGAAGTCTAAAGGCATGGAAACGGATGATAAGGTGTGGCCTGAAGAGGAAAAAGCCTTACAGGACATCAAGAGGGGTAAGACCCAAATGATTACACAAAAATCAGATGAATTCTTGGCAGAACTGAAAGAATTAGAGAATGAACCGTAGTATCAGGAAATGGGATTTTAGAAAGCCTAAAGATTTTAGAAAACAAGTATTAAATCTACCCCATTCAGTTAGACCCAAATTAACTGAAGTTATGACACGGTTAAGCAACACTGATAATCCTAATCTGTTTGGCAAGAAAAAGACAACAAGATTCGGTGAATATTACACAATCAAACTGAGCAATTCTCATAGACTTGCATATGCCGCCAATTTTGAAACTCATAGGATCGAAGTATACAGAGTCGGCGAGCACAAACTCGTATATGGAAAAGATTGACTCTCAACTCGTACTTAAAACATCCAGCATTCAACACGGGTCTGTAACCCCCGTATATTGCTCCAAAGCATACTCCAGATTTCTGACTCATCTTATGCAAAAAAAGCATTGGTTAGGAGCAGATCTAATCTTTGATATTGATGCAAAGGATTTGCACCTTCCATGTGAACTCGGTCATTCATATTTCATCATCGCAAGATGCAGCGAAGTCTCAAGTGCCAAATCTGAAGTACGTGAGTCTTGCAAGAGTAAGAGTTTGAACCAAACATCCATCTCTTAAAACAAGATTTGAAACATATCAAGACTTTTTTCCTCAACCACTCATTAAAAAACTGCTGATATTCTGATTCGAAAAATCTATCATATTTGTACCTATCACGACTTGGAAAATCTGGTGTCAACACGTCTGCCAAAGCCTGCACTTCGCCACCTGCCCTAGGAAGGCAGATTAAACAGCGAATATATGTTACCCTTGTTAATTCCTTTTATTGGTACCTGCTTCCGAATCGAAGTGAGTCAGGTTCACTTCTGATAAGTATTTTCTCCTGTGCACCTTCTCTAAGTTCTACATCTATCGGCATGCGTTTCTAATGGTGGTGTATCAAGAGTCTTTCAATGCGCCCTGAAGAAAATTATTTAGCTGGGATATCTGGATTCTCTTCTGTTGCATTGAATCCCTATCTCTCACGGTAACAGTATCATCCTCCATAGTTGTCTTATCAATCGTAACTGCAAAGGGAGTCCCAATTTCTTCAAGTCTTCTATATCTTCTCCCTATCGATCCTGACTCGTCCAGAAATGTGTCATAGTCTTGTTTTAGATCGGCATAAATTCCCTCTGCCTTCGCAGCCAATCCATCTTTGGTCATCAACGGAAGCACCCCTACTAATATAGGAGCAAGATAGGGTTTCAGTTTTAAGACCAGTCTGTTTTCGTGTTCGAAGTCTTGAAAGTAACAATGCTCCAAGATAGTGTAAAGGCTTCGATCAATTCCCATCGAAAGCTCAAATATGTGAGGTAAGACCTTTGTCTGGTCAGACGGGTCGATTACCTCAAGATTTTGCTTGCTTGTAGCAGAATGCCCTTTTAGGTCGTAATCAGATCGATAATTGCATGCCACAAGTTCCAGCCATCCGATACTTGTCTCGACTTCAAAATCAAATGCAATTGATGCGTAGAAAGCTTTGTCCTCGTCAGACAGCCGTCTGAAACGCGTTCGCTTCATATCTATCCCGGTTTTCGAATAGAATTCGTTTAGGAGAGCTAAATAATATGCTACTAATTTGTTTGGCAAGATTCCTTTTTGGATAGCTTCTTCAGCGGTAACCTGATTGACTGTAGAACTTTCATCAGAAATATTTAGAACTGTATTTTTGACCTCTTCAAACCGGGGCAAATCATCTAATTTGTTGGGATTACAAAATACCTCGATCTCGGCCTGATAGAATTCACGAAGCCTTAATAGACTCTGCCTTGGCGCTATTTCGTTTCTGAAGCTCTTCCCAATTTGAGCGATGCCCAATGGAAGCTTCCCGCGCATTGTCTTGAACACTCGAGCAAAATCTACAAATATTGTCTGGCAGGTCTCTGGTCTAAGATACGCTTCCTCCGCAGCTGGTCCTATTCCTACTCTAAACATCATGTTGAATCTACTTACATTTCCGAAATCCCCCTTACAATTCTGACATTTCAATTCGTGTTTCTTAATAAGTTGGTCTATCTCCTCGTCAGGCATTCGTTCGGGTACGTTCTCGCCAGTTTTTTCGCTGATATATCTGTCGGCTCTAAATGTAGAATTGCACTTTGTGCATTTTATAATAGGATCCGTAAAATTACCAATATGTCCTGAGGCCACAAAAACACTTTTGCTCATAACTTGAGAACCGTCAATTTCCAGCATGCCATCACGCCTGACAAGTTCTCTTCTCCAAAGCTCAATGAACTTGTTTTTCATGCTAACGCCCCTGGGGCCGTATTCCCAAAAGCCAGCCTGAGCGTCACCATAAATTTCACAGCTTGGGAAGTAAAATCCTCTTTCGAGGGCAAGTTTCATAATCAGTTCGTAGTTTGTCATCCTAGGTTATCTCTTATTCGACAACGTCGTCTTCTGTAGCCTTTAAATTTATTGGAAGTTCACCGATGCTCGAAATATATTTAATCTCAACATGGGAACAGGTTCCTTTGCAAATGGAACCTCTACAAACTGAACCATGTCATTCTCAGCGATATTACTAGCGTGATTATGGATATTGCCACCGATACCGTTCCTAAGGTCTGCGTCCACTGAATAGAGGTTTTTGAGGTACTCGATATCCCGAGGCTCTAATTCTTTTGCAATATATGCAAAGAAAAAACGCTGTGTTCGATCGATTGTTAGTCGGAAGAATCCTAAGGTTGCTTCAAACGTAGACAGAAATTCTGCTAACTCAATTTTGTTAATCATAATTTTACCAACTTTGGCTGCAGCATAAGCCCAGTCGACAGTGGTACCTGGTTGGAAAGAATCAAGATCAACACAATCTTCGTAAAGTGGTTTATCAAATACAGAATCTGTGATTTCTACAGCAGCAAGATCTATCAGTTCCTGTTGTTGCATCATATTATTAACAATTATCATAAGATCACCAACTAACTCCTGCCGTAGTTTAGTTATTGTTCCCTGGATATCCACCACAAATTGTGCTTCGTATAATTTTTGTTGATTGCATATATGTTTCGGTCTTAAGGATGTCCGTTTTACATCATCGAAGATATGGGCAATCTCAAGGGACATGCATTTCTCACAGACGTATCCTTTGAATCCCAAGGTAGTACCGTTATTAGAGAAACCTATGTTCATGGTTTGTGTTGCATTTATGAGGCCTGGAGCTTGTTGCCCGGAGAGGTGAGAGCACAAATCTTTTGCTTCTTTCATATTACGTAAAGATTCAAGGATAAATCTTTGCGTCTCTAGGGTGGTCGAAAAAATATTGTTGGTAGATTTAGACTTGTTGGAAAAATCACCATGCCAGTTCTTTCTCAACGGTTTGCCAGGCAATTCCATAGGGTCATATGCCATATTGCGAATTGCCTGCCCTGCCCCACCGTGCCGTCTCTTGATATGAATTTCCAAATTCCACCGCCTTGTAGAATACTGATCGCAGTGTGGACAATAGTAGTGAACTCTCATTTCCTTTCACCCATGATACGATTTTTTTCTTGCTGTCTAGTCACATGCGCCAACCTCAAAAAACTGCAGTAATCACTCTGATTGGAGTAACTGCAGTAACTGCAGGATAAGTAAATGCTGAATATCACATTAACAATAGAGACTATAGGTTTATAACATCTAGCATGGAAAGAAATTTCCGCCAGTAGATTTTCGGCGCTCATCAATGTATTCTGAACACATCCTTTAGGTCCAAATTGATTAATTTATGTAGATCAGAGTGTTGCAAAGAGAACAAGGCTTGCTGCCTCATTAGATGTGAAGTTTAGTGGAGACCTCGTCAACCAAAAAATCCTAACGAATCGTAATATGATGACAACAGATCTATCAGCAGTTGCAATAACATATTCGCTGCACAGCGTTGCTCCGCAGTTGGGCGTGTGTTATCTGTGGAATGTATTCCTCTCGCAAGTATTCCGTAAAGCGGCATGTTTATAACGTTCATGGGAGCGGCCTATTCTTCGGTACGTTGACTATGTTACAAGTAGATAAGCTGGTTATACGCTCCCGGGTAGTTTTCCCTCTGATAAAGAACGCTGAGCCTGAACGTGTTCTAACTAAACTAAAGACCGATGCCTTTCAGGAAGGCTATTGGAGCGAAGCAGGTAGATATGCATATAGACAAGGGCATAGCCGCATCGACTTGTCTAGGTATCGCTAAGCGCCCTACTAGCGCAGTAGATCCAGTACGGCCTTTAAATTGTCAACATCACCCCTTTGTTTATCAACAGGGGTCTCCATTATCATGGGTAGATTTCTAAGTGATTCATGATGTAATAATGCAGCAAATCCTGCCTTTCCTATCTTCCCTAGGCCAATGTGTTCGTGACGATCAATTCTAGAATTTAAATCGCCTTTGGAATCGTTAAGATGTAACACCTTTAACACCTTCAACCCAACAGTTGAATCAAACTGATCTATCATTTTCTCAACATCATTTTCTTTTCGCAAGTCGTACCCCGAAGTAAAGGTGTGACAAGTATCTAGGCATACTCCAAAGGATCCCTTTGGCTTTAGCTTATCAAGCAGGAGCCTAATTTCTTCAAACTTGCTACCTATGCTATTTTTTTGACCTGCCATATTCTCGAGTAGGATTCGGACTGGCGCATTTTTCTTGTTGTTCTTTTCTTTCGACTGATTCACGTATGATGAGGTATCTTTACCGTAGTTCTCAAGAGCATAATTACATGCTTTCACTAGCTGGCTTATGCCCTCTTCAGTTCCCTTGCCAAGGTGGCTTCCAAGGTGAATTACCAGAGACGGTATGCCCAGGGTACTGCATCTCTGAACCTCACCCGCAAGAGTATCAACCGATTTCTTGTACAACTCCCCGTCCGGAGCTGCTAAATTAGGAAGATACGGCATATGTACGATAACTGATTCCGGCGAGAGTGGACTTTTGGCCAACTTTGCTCGGAATTTCATTACATCCTCGTTTACTAGTGGTTTAGCAGCCCACCCTCTAGGGTTTCTGGTAAATATTTGAAATGCTCTACATCCTATCTTTAATGCATTGTCGACTGAATTTGAAATCCCCCCAGCAATAGAGACATGGAAGCCTACTCGAATATTCATTTTCTTTGATATGAACTTGAGCCAAATCCCTATGATATAAAAATTCTGTGACGTGCATGTAATTTTTATGCCAGTACGCCAATACTTTTCATGTCATCAAAGATTGTCGATAAAAATCGGAACTGGCGATCTCGCAAAGTATCCGTTTCTGAATGATGCGTCTGATTACGTTAGAGAAACTCATTTTGATTTTCAAGAATTTGACAGACCGGAGATGGACCACATCATAGATAGAGCTGCGGAGAGGTTGGAGAGGGAAATAGCCAAGGGGCTGCCCGACGAAAAATTGGACAAATACGAAATTGAAATCCTTACTTTTTTGGTGACGCTTATCATGGTGAAATCGATTGGAATGGAGCCTATATTGAAGAAACACGCCCTTTTTGAGGCAATGAGAGCAGAGAAATTCCTTACTGAAGACCTAATGAGAGAGAAAAGTGAACAAAAAAAGCGTCTTCTTCTGTCGACGATATTCAAGGAGTTATTCAAGGTGAATGTTGATATCAGTGAAAATGACAATCGGCTGTTCAAAGTTAAGATTACAGACTATTTGATGCGGGCTTCTCATTTCCACGAACAGGATTGGAAATTAATCAATAGGCTTGTGCATAAGGGCTTTGTGTATCTTGATGCCGATGAGACTGTGAGACTCATTAGAAGCGAACTTAGTGAGTTGATTTACAACAAGGTAAAATCGATGACCCTGTCAACTCTACCTGAAGCAATTAAAACCAAGGTTAATGAATTGAGCATAAAATTTGCACCGCATAACCAATATCATAGATACAAGATCCAAGACTATCCTCCCTGCGTCAAGCATGCGTTAGAGGTAATGAACAAAGGCGAAAATCTTCCGCATTCTGCTAGACTAATGCTTGCAACTTATATGCTTGCAATTGGAAAAAGTATCGAGGAGATAATTATGCTGTTTCATAATGCCCCTGACTATAATGAAAAAGTTACCAAATACCAGATAGAGCATCTTGCAGGACTCCGGGGAAGCGGCACAAAATATTCAGTCCCTTCTTGCCAGAAACTTCTAAATCAAAATCTTTGCTTTGCAACGGAAGAATGTAATGGGATATCAAACCCAATTCAATTCGGAAGACCGCCGATGCTCAAGGGACAATCTTCGTAGCCGTAGGCATTACAAGTCAGCAAATTGATGAGCGGAAATAAATCAACGGAGAAAAGCGCTGCGCTTCTTAAAAGCGCCTTTAGAGAATATTATTTCAAGTACAGTAAGCTTCTTGAAATTCCGGAACATTTAGAACAACGTGAATTTGGATACATGCCATTTGGATCAGGAATGATCCGACATTTATCATTTAGAAATAGGGGCGACCTCCTAGCTACATTGATACGAGATGTTCCAGCAGATGTTTATTGCTCCAACGCATATTACAGATTCCCAACTTATCCTATGCAGGAAAAACAATGGTTAGGAGCAGATCTTATTTTTGACATTGATGCAAAGGATTTGCATCTCCAATGTGAGCTCGGACACTCATACTTCATATGCGCAAGATGCAGCGAAGTCTCAAGTGCCAAATCTGAAGTATGTGAGTCTTGTAAGAGCACGTCTTTGAATCAGACATCCATTCCTTGCGGCAAATGTATATTTGCTTTAAAAAAAGAGGTACGGCGTCTAATTGCAGTTTTAACAACCGATCTCGGTATCGAAGAAAAATCTGTGTCTGTGTATTTTTCAGGAAACAATGGTTTCCATATTGTTGTATCGGACAAATCCTTCAATCCTCTTGATTCTGTTGCTAGATCAGATGTAGTGAGTTATTTGGCAGGAACGAATATAATGACAGAGAGTATTGGTGTCCGTAAAAGCAGGGATAACTCAGGCAACGATTTCCTGATTAAATTTCCAAAGAGCGGACTTTCATATGGCTGGCGGAAAATAATAGCTGACAAGTTAGCTATTGATCAATCGTCCGTAGTTAAACTAAGCAATATCGTCTTACGGAATGGTGGATATGAAGGTTTCAAGTCCGAAGTTGGCAAGATGGCTAAAACCTTAGGAGTTAAAATAGATCCCCAAGTAACGATGGATGTGCATAGGATTTTCCGAATGCCCGGTACGATAAATAGTAAGAGCGGTTTAGTCAAGATGAGATGTGATGATCTCGAATCTTTTGATCCGCTGGATGATGCTTGCCTTTTAGGATCTAGAGATGTGGAAGTAAAGTCTAAGGTATCGTCACAAATAAGTTTAAAGCTTAGAGGTCAGTCATTTAAGATAAAAGAGAGTACGCTAGAAGTGCCACTTTTCGTGGCAGTCTATCTTATGTGTAAAGGCCTTGCCGGAATAGATTAAGCAAA
>DAOM01000141.1 GCA_002501855.1 Candidatus Nitrosopolaris nunavutensis | reverse complement strand
ATAGCAGCATTGGGTGCTAAACTGAACACGTGGACTTACAGATGGATGGCCGCGTGGAGTAAATGGGACTGACCCAAAAATCCTCACCTTTCTTTTCTTTTTCTTTTTTTACTAGAACCTGCCTGTCAAATACACAAGGATTCAGAGGCCGTTAGCGAATGAATCTTTAATTTATTAGGATCCCACTAGATATCTGTTGCTATTTTCAAATTTGTATGTGTAAAAGATATTGAAGATCATACAATAGCCTAATCTTGCTACTGTACCTAATTGCTAATTGTCGACCCTGAGAGTGTCTAAAAGCTTCTGAATGGTAGTTATTGGGCCATGATTCTCGTCTGCAATGCTTTGTCTAGATGGTGGCCATTCTGCGTAATTATGGATCTTAGACGTTATCCTCTCTTGATAAGTTGGAATATGTTCATTCTTGTAAAAAACGCCTAATGGAATCTTGCCTCCCCATTCATTAGACCGTTCTATCACCTGCCCCATTTTACCATTCAACTGGTCCTCGTCATGCACAACGCCATCATAGCCGGTTTCCTCTAGCTTGTACGTTCTAGGCATTTGCTTGCCGGTCTCAGGATTCATGTTATCTACGCCTTGAAACCATTCTTTAGTATTGATGTCATTATAAGTGGGACATGGCTGAAGAACATCCAAGAAAGCTAGCCCCTTGTGCTGAACAGCTTTCGCGATCAAATCCTTTAGATGCTTCACATCATAGGAATAGCCTCTGCCTATAAAAGTAAATCCAGACACTAGCGCCAGCGCTATGGGATTCACTGAATTGTTCACGTTAGGTTGTGGCAATGATTTGGTCTTCATACCTAATTTTAATGTCGGAGCCGCCTGGCCCTTGGTTAAGCCGTAGACCGCATTGTTGAACATAATGTAAACCATGTCCACGTTCCTTCGACCAGCACTGACAAAGTGACCTGCACCGATTCCAAGACCCCCGCCATCACCACCCACTGCCAAAACGTTTAATTCTGGATTGCACAGTTTCGCCCCTTGAGCGAAAGCCAATACCCTACCGTGAAGGGTATGGATGCCGTAGGTGTGGATAAAGTGCGCTGTCTTGCCGGAACATCCTATGTCTGAGAATACAGTAGCCTTATGCATAGGGATCTGCAAATCCGCCAAGGACATTTGAATTGCGCTTAAAATACCAAAATCTCCACAGCCAGGGCACCAATCATTATGAACATTCGTTTTATAATCCGCAAGCTTAAGTGCCATGTTCTAACACAATCCTCCTAGGAGCATTTCCTTTAATGATGCTCATTAACGAGTTATAAATCTCACTGGTAGACATGGGCCTGCCGTTGTATTTTACTATTCTATACTCGCTATCACGGTGCAGATATTGCTTGACAAGCGATCCCAATTGCGAAGTGTGGTTCATTTCGATGTCCACCAAAATTTTAGTATTGAACAGCATCCTTTCTAGTAACGCAGTAGGAAATGGATTCATTAGACGCACCTGAACAAAATGTACCCTTTTGCCCTCCAGGGCAAGCTCATCCAACGCGTCCAGAATTGCACCCTTAGTAGAGCCCCAACCGATCACGGTAAGTGCGAGTGACGGGTCTAGTTGTCCGTAGGATACAGCCTTATCTTCATCAGATATTTCCTCCAAGGCGAGATCTAATTTGCTTAATCGCTTGTCCATCATCTTGTTGCGTATAAAAGGGTCTTCAGTAATATGCCCTTCTTCGGTATGTTCATCTCCACTATTCCAGAATATCCCATTTTCAGTCCCGAGAGGAATTCGTGACGAAACCGGGCTCTCCCCAAATTTGAACCGAAGATAATGGCCCGCCGCTCCAACTTCTACGGAGGGCGGTAGACTCTGTAAGAGTTTTCCCCTATCGATCGCCACTCTCGACTGGTCGAAATACTTACATGTCATAACGCTATTCGCAATCAATTTATCCAACATGTGTATTACCGGCATTTGATATCTTTCTGCAAAATTGAAAGCTTTTACGCTGTCATAGAAACTCTCCTCAATATCGCCAGATGCAAAAACAATTCTAGGAAACTCACCATGACCGGCATGAATAGCAAACCTCAGATCGGATTGTTCATGTCTAGTCGGTAGTCCTGTAGAGGGGCCTGCGCGCTGATATAGCGACACTACCAACGGGACCTCATTCATTCCAGCCCAGCCAAGTGCTTCGGCCATCAGGGAAAATCCCGGTCCGGATGTGGCCGTCCCCGATCGCACGCCCGTCAATGCCCCGCCAATAGCCATAGTAATCGCGGCTATTTCATCTTCTGTCTGGACGACTACCATAGATCCTTTATTGCCATCAGTCTGCTCTACTATCTGGTTAGATTCGAGAAACTCGCTGTCGTCGCTTGCCGGGGTTATAGGATAGTACGTCTGGAATCTGCAACCGGCAACCAATTTCCCCATTGCTGAAGATTGATTACCCTGAACAAGGATGATATCGGCTGACTGTGGTTTGGATGACAACTTTAACTGGGATTGCGATAAATCAAATCGCGATTTGACGTATTCGTATGCATAATTTGCTGCAAGCACATTGCCGTCAGCAATCTTCGGTTTTGCCTTAAAGATAACTTTGATTGCTTTGGCTAGTATCTCTTTGTCAAAGTCCAATATGGCCATCGATGCGGATAGTGCCATCACGTTTATCATACGTGTTAGCTTGCTGAGTGCGGGCTCATTAATCGCCACAGAAAACTGCTTAAGTATCCCAAAATACGGAATGTCATATAGAACAGCGCCATTGTTTTTGGCGAGGTTTACCATTCCGTTAACGGTAGTCGGACTTTCACTCTTTTCTAGCATCTCTCTAATACGTTTAGCAGCAGGTTCATCTATTGTTGGAACTTCCTGAAGTGTGGTGCTGCTCAAATCTGAATCGTAGATTATGGCACCGCCACTCGTTACCTTGTCCGCATGTCTGAATATTGTTTCAGCATCAAAAGAAACCAGAATATTGATGTCGTCCAGGTGGGAACGAATCGGGTCTTCGGACACACGTACTGCAAAATAGCTGTGTTCACCTTTAATGTTAGAATAGTATTCCCGATTTCCGAAGATGTGGAGCCCACCCTGAAAACAAGCTCTGGAGAAAATATTTGCTGCAGAGTCGACGCCGCTACCCTGGGCGCCGCCTATCATCCAGGTTAACGAATTAGCGAAGTTCTTTGCTCCAACCAACAAGACAATGTGGTTTGCATTTTCCTCCTTTTATTGCTTTATGATCATACAGGTCAGGGAAAAAAAACTGTAATCTCATCCGCCAGTTGCCGCATCAAACAGGCAACACTCACATCTATCAACTTCGCCGCAGTATGGACATTCACACATGCACGCATCGATATGATTTCCGCAGTGTTCGCAATTAACTCCATCAGCGCTGTTTGTTTTTTTAGCAATCTCGGCCAACATAGGTTTTTCTCGCTCAAACCTATTATACTTTATGAGTTTTCTAGGTGTAAGGTAGTTCGACCAAATTATAAAATATGGATAGTGGCTGGCGGTACCTTAGAACCCCAACATAAGTGAGGATGTACTGCCTAAGGACTATTTTGAGACAAGGCCTGCTTCCAGCATAAGAAACACGACAAACACGATTACGATAGGAATCATAAATAAGGCTAACGAAGCGTCGAATCGTTTTATTTTCAAATCTGAAATCTTCATTAGTTGTGCGAGTTTCATTATTAAAGTTAGCCTGTTACAAATGAATCTACATCTCGGCAACGTCATTAACAACGATAAGGCTTGTCAAGCAGACCGGGTACAGACATTAGCACTTCGACTTATTTTATAAAAAAAATAATATCTATATAAGTGTTAGAAGAAGTTCATTTATGACAATATCTCTGGTGGCAGCTGAATATGAGCCGAAGGGAATTCGATCCACGACCTTTGATAAAACGGTAGTTCTCAGAGGGACCACACTGCTTAAACGAGGTTTTGCTCATATGCAAAAGCACGGTGTTGTAATGGATGTCACAAATGTTGAGCAGTCGCAAATTGCTGAAGATGCCGGAGCTGTTGCTGTTATGGTACTAGACAAGTTGCCTTACGACGTTAGAAAGTCTGGCGGCGTAGCTAGAACTGCCAGTGTCAAGATAATCGAAGACATCATGAACGCCGTCACTATTCCGGTTATGGCCAAATGTCGTATTGGGCATGTTTCAGAAGCTAATGTCCTAGCATCGATTGGGGTGGATATGATAGACGAGAGTGAGGTTTTGACTCCTGCAGACGACCTCAGGCATATTTGGAAATGGGATTATACTGTCCCGTTTGTTAACGGAGCGAAGAATCTTGGTGAAGCACTAAGGAGAATTGAAGAAGGTTGTGCTATGATAAGAACCAAAGGTGAACCCGGAACAGGAAACGTTGCCGAAGCCGTTTCACATATTAAGCTAGTTAATAACGCGATCCGCTGGATTGCCTCAATTTCTGACAACCGTCAAGAATTGATAAGAGCAGCAAGAGAGTTAAGAGTCTCTCTCGCCATAGTCGAAGAGACTGCAAAGCTTGGTAGACTACCTGTAGTGAATTTTGCGGCAGGGGGAATCTCTACGCCTGCAGACGCGTCCTTTTTAATGAGCCTTGGTTGCGACGGGGTATTTGTGGGTTCAGGTATATTTAAGGCAGACGATGCAGCTCAGCGTGCAAAAGCGGTAGTTTTGGCTACCGCTTATTATGATAACCCTAAGATTGTTGTCGAAGCTCAGAAAATGGTCGACGAGAAAAAGTCCATGCTTGGTTTGGATACAAAAAACCTCGAATTAAAAATGCAGGAACGGGGACCGTCCATTTGAAGACCAAAATTTCTGTTGGTGTCCTAGGAATTCAAGGTGATATTGAAGAAAATAAAACTGTCGCCCAAGAAGCGCTCAACCGTTCCAAAGTAAAAGGTAACGTAAACTTTGTTCGGTATGCTGAAGAGATTGAAAAAATCGATGGCTTAATTTTACCAGGTGGTGAAAGTACGGTTATTAGTACTCTTGCCACAATACAGGGCGAAATACTTCATACAATCAAACGGCGTATAGCCGAAGGTATGCCGGTCCTTGGAACGTGCGCTGGCATGATAATGCTTGCAAAACGTGCATACGATCGAGTCGTGGGAGAGACAAGACAGCAACTTCTATCTAATTTGGATATTGTCGTGGAACGAAATGCATTTGGAAGGCAAGACGACTCGTTTGAAGCAAAGCTAAGTATACCGATTCTTGGTAAGAATAATAAGTTCTTCAAAGGAGTTTTCATTAGAGCTCCTATCGTAATAGAGGTCGGTGCGGCTGTCGACATTATTGCCAAATTTAATAATAGAATTGTTGGAGTAAGACAGGGCAATATTATAGGCACTTCTTTTCATCCAGAACTATCGGGTGATGACAGAATTCATAGGCAATTTATCAAGACGGTTTTGGATTGTAAGAGGCATACACGAGCGCAACAAATCTGAGCAACTCCATGAGACGATCTTTACGTGCGGGGGGTGGGATTCGAACCCACGGACCCCTAAGAGACGGGATCACCCATTCTTGAGATCTTAAGTCCCGCGTCTCCAAAGTCAGTTAGCTTATTTGGCCAGGCTCTACAACCCCCGCCTTTGTAGCAGTTTGACTTGATTCGAAATATAATAAAAGCGTACGTCTATACTATCTCATATCTCGTATCTTCCTAACTATTAGGATGATGACGCTACATTCAGTGAGATGATCGGTATTTCTACGTCAGAGACACAATACTATACGCAACATTCCCCTCAGGTGGCTATGAAGAATTAAAGATGCTCAACCGAGCTGTCCTATGTTCCGAGGATATGTGCAATACTTCATCATTCATTCGGCTTTCAGTGTAATTTGAAGGTGCTCTCGGTAGCTTTTTGGAAACAACATGGATTCGACATAGGGAGACGACAGTAAGTTCGAATTTTACAAGGACTGACTTCTTGAGACTATCAAGATGAGACTGCAAATCACGATCTGAGAGCCCCACGGGATCACGATCTACTCCAATTCAAACGTAAAGAGCCTTGGGCGGGATTTGGACCCGCGACCTTTGCCTTACCAAGGCAACGCTCTACCAGGCTGAGCTACCAAGGCGCTACATCTGAAAAACAACTGGTTTCATTAATAATATTATCTGAAGGCACAACTGGTTTTAGTGTGCAGTTAATTGAAACAATAAGGACTTTAGATCCTTTTTATTTTAATTCTTGCATCCAAGGTAATAACTCAAATGTTTATCCAATCCAAACTCTTCCGGTCTCCTCAAAATACGGACACAGGTCATTCTATTGGGAAATTATTCACAGCTAGCGACGGTTTTCGCTTCCTTTGTCGGTCCAAGAAGGAAAGTCTCTCTCGTAACGTTTTAAAGTGCATGAATCGTTCGAAATTTTATGTTAGCCTCGCGCCCTGGGATAAATGTAATTTATTCTTCAGGCGAATTACCAGAATTAAAATCTCCTTATCTAATTTGTGGTTTTCCGGGAAGTGGATACGTCGGGAAGATGGCCGTCGATCATCTGATCGAAGAGCTGCATGCTCAGCATCTTGCAGATATTTACTCTACTTCTTTCCCGCCCCAGGTTCTGATCCGATCTGACGGGACTGCAGATCTCATGAAAAACACTATCTTCTACTCAAAGGGTGGGAGCTCCACCGACACCAGTCTGCTGTTACTGACAGGTGACTCTCAACCTGCAAACCCAGATTCTGAGTATCTCTTGGCTGAGGAAATATTGGATATTGCTGCGAGATTCAAGACGTCGCACGTTTTTACTTTGGCAGCATATATTACCGGAGTGTTTGTGGAAAATCCGCGGATTTTTGGCACCGCAACTGATACAGATACCATAAAGTCCTTTGGCGAGCGTAATATCTCGACGATGGACGGCGGGAGCATCACTGGTATGAATGGGCTTATCATTGGTAGCGCAAAACTCCGGGGGGTTAAGGGTACTTGCCTTTTAGGAGAAACCTCCGGATATGTAGTCGATGCAAAAGCATCCAAATCCCTCTTAGAAACTTTACTTTCGATCGTAGGTGTTAGCGTAGACATGAAAAATCTTGAAAAGAGAGCCAAAGACACCGAAATGTTAATCCAAACAATAGAACAGCAAATGGCTGGAAGAATGGGACAACCACAACAACAACAAGGTAGCGCAACGAACAGACCGTCTGATACGGGCTACATCAGCTAGCGGGAAGACATCCAGCTCTTTGGGGCGCTGCTTTTGGATGTAACACCAAACTGATAAAGCATGGTTTGGCTCATGCTATTGAAAAAGATGACGAACGTTTTCATAACCTTTTGATCTTGCCATATCTACCTATGTTGAGGCTGTTTTCTCCTCGGAATGCTTGAGTGTAGCCGTTTTCTATGGAAACGCTATCTCCCTGCTTGACAAGGTTAATCTGATCATCCCATAATGAGAGCTTTATTTGACCTGTCTCATCGGAGAGCATCGCATCTGCGACTTGAGCAGTTCCACCTGTTCGGAGATTTACCGTTCGCGGTTCTGTAATGCTTTCGATTTTTCCGTCCACGCTGACCCCTCGCATTCCAGGTTTTAGATCAGTGATCTTCATTTCTTACTCCCTTGCTTTATCCGATTGTTATAATAAAGGTTCCGGATTACTTAGATTACATCTTGCTTATCATCATCGATTGTCCACAATCGGTACAAACAAGTCTAATTCCAACAACCGTCTTTTCTCTTATTTCATGAACGGTTTTTGAATGACATTTCGTACATAGTTTAGAGATGATTTCAGGCTTCGGCACGAAATATCTACCCTTAAGCTGATTAAAGCTGTGACAATTACTTTAACTTTAGGGATTAAAAGAAAGCGGGACCAAGACCCGAGACGCACTCACCGTTCGTGATAACAAATCAATTATTGCATTCTAAAGATTGATTTGCTTCGCAGATACATTGATAGACAGATAGTGACCGATGGACGACGTAACCCTGAAATAGGGGAAGATAAGCGCGAGCTTTGTCGAGGAGGGGTAGCGAAGCCCGGTCAAACGCGCAGGACTCAAGATGAAAATAGGTGATCCCGTCCCTTAGGGGTTCGTGGGTTCGAATCCCACCCCCTCCATTAAGGAACCTCGTCGAGCAGTGAAGATTCTATGAAATCCCAGCGCTGAGACTGGTTCATTGCACCCGGCGAGGTACTTTGATTGCTTTGCTATTGATTATAGAATATAATTCAGGCAAAGAATATACGAATCCTACGTGCACACAGTCCGATTTTTCATCAAGAAGACACTGCAACTCCTGATCCTTCAGAAGGACTTCTACGATTCTGTTACATTTGTTATCCTTTAGGATAACTCGATTTTGATCAATTGCAATCTTTTGAATGAATGGAGCATGCTTGGCAAACGCTTCGTATTTGATCATCATCTCTTCCATCATGCTGGTAAGATAACCCGAGAAACTAGTGATGCCCTTTAATTCTAATTCCTTCCTGCTTTTTTCATAAACATCAAAAAATTTCTTGTAAACATTTTCGCTTACAGTTATTGACTTGAAGCCGGCCTTAGGCATATGTAGAGTACGGTAATGAACGGAACAATATAAGATTTGTCCTGGCGGTATTGTCCAATTAACGCTTGTCAAAACGTGCATGTCAATGTTGCATGGTTCTACTTATGAAAACCGACAATATTTCCTATTGTATCTTTGAATGGTTTCGGAATGTTTCCGCTGGTTGAAACCATTCGTAGAGTCAGCCACTTGTCGATCACTTGTTTGAGTGGATAAGGATTTTCCATATCGAGACCTTGAATTTCATTAGCGACAGGAAATATTATGGTCTCACCGTTTACGACTTTGAACAAACGTGCGTGCACGTCCACGTCTCCAATATTTATTTGTCGTTTTCCATAAAGGGACCAAATCGTTGGCGAGTCAGTAACAATTGTGTCCTCAACTGTCAGGAAAGCTGCACAATTCTCGACCACGCCCTTTCCTCTTGTCTTTGTAACATGTAAGTGGTATACTCGTTCGCTATTGGGAGCTGTCGTTCCGAATCTTAAAATGGGTTCCCGAGACCACTGTAATAATAGATTCATGGCTGTTGTCGCCGTTCCAAGACCGCTAAAAATGGCAATGATTGCACCAGTTGCTCCTAATACAGCTAGTTGTTTGGATGAATTTACCGCTACATAAAACCCAATTGCAATACCAAAGACGAACATCGCAGCAGATATACCAAACCAAAATTTCATCATGTATTACATGACAAGAATCCTTTTGGTTATTTGTATTGAAGGGAAAAATCAAATGACTATTTCATTCTCCAGCTAAAAGTATTATTATCAATAATACTAGCTATGAACGTTACGATTTATTTCTCCCACACCCTAATCTTTCCGCCTGTTTTATTGTATATGTGGGCGCGTTTTATCAATCCATTCCATTTGTCGTGTCCTAATTTCAAATCGATACCTGCAGCTTTTGCGGGCGTCTTACCGATTGCTTGGTGTTCTCTTACCAAATTGTAATACGCTGCAAAAAGTGGAATCATTGGAGTATCATCAACGTTTAATCCTCTGTAATTTTTCTCGCGTCCACTCAAAGTATTGTTGACGCGCTCCATGATATTATTGTCGACTAAGCCTCTGATTCCAGATGCAAAATTATGTTTCGGTGGATTTTCTGTTTTGGTTGCTACGTCATTTAGAAATTCAGCTTTGTATGCGCTTTTGTAGGCTAGTAATGCGTCGGACGTTATTGTTTTGATGGTATGATTGATTTTGTTGTGAGCCGTGACTTCCGAAAGCTTATGGAATAATTGACGCGCGCCTTTGTGGTCTCTTTTCTGTGAAAGGATTGTACATAACAAATACCGTGTATTTGGGTCAAGCGCGGCAAACAAATACTTCATTTGACCATCAATTTTTACGAATAATTCGTCCACGTTGACATTTCCGCTAAATTTCGGTTTTAGACTATTCATATAATCAGAAAGTAATTTCTCGTATCGGCGCAAATAGTTGTGAATTGTTTGATAAGAGACTTTGATATCGAAAGTCTCGTTCAGAGTAGCAGCAATTCCGCGCAAGCTTACGTTGCGGCAATGCATAGAAAGAATCAGAGAAATCATTCTTGAATCACTCTGCGAAAGCCACTTCCTGTTTTCTGAATTGTCTGCCGCAATCTTTGCAGCATAGAATTTGTTCTAGCACTCGCCTGCCACGTTTTCCGTTATTAATTATAGCAGGAGATTTACAATCAGTACAAAGTGTAATTTCTTCTGGCGTCGCTTTCTTCGATTTGTTCTTCAACGTCGTTTAGAATTTTGGCTCGTAATCGTAAGTAATAATCAAGAGCAAAGCAATGCTTGCAAACACCGACGTTATGGCGACGATATTCAAAATCCTTACAAGATATCGATAGTCAAATTCTATGGCTACCCAAAAATGGAGGAGATCCGGGAGGGAGACTGTTAGTTACAAAGGTCAATAGTAATCCCTTTCGTTATGACGGTTTCTACTCTGCAGGTTCTATTAGCTCATGTATCTTAGAGTCTTCGTTGAACAGGTAATCCAGGCTTCCCAAACACAACAAAGGTAAATTCCAATCAAATGTTTATTTAATCGCAGCTAATAGTAATTAGTAATATATAATGAGCAGCAGTACTTCATGGCATAATCCCAACGCAGATAACAGTAATCAAAGTAAAATATGTCCTAATTGCGGACAAGTAAACGACAGATACGGCTTGCCTATATATCCTTTCAACAAATCAACCAAGGTATTGAACTGGTGCACAAAGTGCTTAAGCACGGTAGATGATATCACAATCGCTGATCGAGAACTCCCTCAGGGCGATAAAGCGTAAATTGGGGCGAAGATACAGTTTTATGATTATTTATTTATCACATAAAAGTCATAAATGAAGTTTTTGTCTGCTCTTGACGTTTGGCGTTTAGCGTGATATTCAATTAATGTCCAAAACGCCGGGAACGTCTCCACCAATCCTAAGATGGGACAGAGTATGAGAGTTTGCAAATGCAACACGAATCTCTTTGACCATGCTATCTTCGAATATCTGAGGTTTAAAAATAATCCTATTTGATATGAAAGAAGCCATATCATAGAAGAAAACAACAAGATCGCGCCAATACCAAATTGAAAAGCACCCATGTTCCCAAAAAAATGTACAGTCAATTCAGAATAAAGTGTTCTCAGCAAGTTCCCAAAGACAGCCATGCCATCAGCGCCAACTCTATAATTGATTAAGGTATTTGATGTCATAAGCAAAAGAGGTAGGTTTATGTGGAAAGAAAGGATTAAAGAGATGAAGCCAGAAGCAAAGCCCATAAAATACGTAATCAGCTTGTAAGAGAGCTTAAACCTGTGAATCGGAGGAAACTTGTTTATGTTCTGTAGGCTACCCAGAACCCATCTACGCCTTTGCATGAAGTGGTCCTTGATGCTTAGGGGCGGCTGCTCCAAAAGAATACCTCCGTGCCAGCCCATGGATCTTGGACCATATTTATGGTACACTTCATAGCCGAACATCTGGTCTTCTGCAAGAGTTGGTCCGAAATTCCAACCGATCGAATCCTCGACGTCTGATCTTACCAGTAAATTACTTCCGTGCATGTGCAATGGAGAAGTCTTTACATATTGCTCATTTTTCATCTGCGATACGCAATCGTAGCAAGTAAATGGCCTTATGGATTCAGCAAGTGCTGTTAGGATGTTCGCCGATTCAAATTTTAAAGGGTAGAAAATGGGTCCTTCAAAGGCTAGTCCTTGACCCTCTCTAATGGCTTTCAGCAGAGAGAGAACAGTTTGATTTGTAACATAACTTTCGTCGTCCATATGGAAGATCCAGTATTTCGAAGTGTTTCTTCCAGTTTTGCGCCTGGATTCGACTGCATATTGTAACGCTCTTCCTTTCTTGATTGCATTACTTCTGAAGCTTTTATCAACCAGCACAACCTCAATATTTGAGTGGGACAGGGTATCAATGTCCTGTGGGTCGTCAGTAATAACCGAGATTCGGTAATCGATGTACTTTATCTTGTCACAAGATGTGACTATTGAATCGATACCTCGCAGTACGACCGGCGTCTTTGTTGCAGAACGACTAGTTATTTGGAATATTATTACCGGGTCGTTATGAATTCGTTGAACGTCCTTTCCTATGAAAGCTTCTCTATTCTTCAGAAACCTGATTATAGATACAAATGCAATAGGGACGTTAGTAAGCCATACAACTGTTATAATGCCTACTAGGATATCGTCTAGCAATATCTAGAGACAAAATACCTCATAATATATAATAACCGCTTTCTAGAATTTTGTAAATGTTAGCTAGACGATTTGTTATAGGCACACATTAAGATACTAGAATAATCTTAAGAAAAAGATGTCTGATTTCGATTTTCTAAGCATATTGCGGTTTATATTAGAATTATCTAATTTCTAGAAAAACTATGGATAAAAAGAGTTGCGTACTTGTTTCGATTGGAGCTCAGACCATAATGCCTCCGGAGAGCAAGTTAAACGAACGCAATGATGCGACATACTGCGAACAATGTAAGGGTTATACTGTTATCTTTGATATGGTTTCAAGTGAGTACGTCTGCAGCTCCTGTGGTTGCGTTGCAAACGATAAATTTTTTAACAATGAACACTCGAGCGGATATTCTGGCCAATCTGGCTTCAGCGATAGATCCAGAACTGGCATGCCTGAATCTTTGGCTATACATCATAAGGGACTATCCACTCTAATAGGGATGGGGGACACAGATGCGCGCGGTAAAGCGCTGGAACCAGCACAGAAACTGAAAATGCAAAGATTGCGCACTTGGAATAACAGATCTCAACTGAATGACTCAATATCGAGAAATTTGGAGAAGGCTTTAAAATTTCTAAATAATTTTGGCGAAAAACTTAACCTTAGCCAAGCTGTGCTGGAAAGTGCTGCATATATCTACAGGAAAGCAGCAATAAAAAAGCTCGCAAAGGGCAGATCAACCCTAGGGCTTGTAGGGGCAGCGCTTTACGCCGCGTGCAGGGAGACTGCAACCCCGAAAACGATTTCTGACGTAGCTTCAGTCTGTAATTTGTCCAGTAAAGATGTGATGTCACATTATAAGTTGATATTGAGAGAGCTTTCTTTACAAATGCCGGTACTGCATGGGCCAGATTATGTTACACTCATAGCCAACAGACTTGATCTGAGTGAGAAAACAAAACGAGAAGCACTTAAAATATTTTCGGAGGTACAGCAAAACCGAATTTCAATCGGGAAGAACCCCAGAGCGCTGGCCGGCGCTGTAATATATTTGGCTTCACAAACCTGCAACGAGTTTCTCCGACAGGTCGAGATATGCCAAGTAGCTGACATATCCACAGTCTCTCTCCGGAAAAGATGTAAGGAGATTAAGACAACCCTAGAAGTTTAGCTTGTTAGGTATTCACGGGATCTTCTTGATATAACGTACAAACTCCCCGCCATCATGAAGATTCATTAATTGCTCCCTGGCTATCTTTATATATGCAGCCTGGAACCCAGGATATGCTTCTTTGCAAGAGAACAAAGTCAATATCATTCCTTGGTGATTGATCTTGAAACCTTGACAGGGCTCATGTCCTCTGATAACAAGTTTGCTGGCCGACGTATTAAGCCACTTTTTGGATATCGCTATCCCAAAATGTTTACCATAGCCTCTCCTGGAATACTCCCAATCCAACCCATTACTAATATGTTCCATCGGGTCATTCCACAATATTTCCTCCATAGCAGTACTACTGATGAACGGGTCTTGAACAGCAGATCCAAGGCCATTTCCGCGACGTATATTTAGTAACAAATCGTCCCCTGTAGGTAGCCCTCCGTGAACGATCAAAAGTTGTTTCGGTATCATGACGATTAAACTAAGCAACCGAAAGAATGGTATTATCTTATTGCCATAGATTGATTTTGCCATTTTATGTCCGTACTTCTGAGCGAGTTTCAGTGGCAAATCATGCGAAGAAAAAGGAAACTCCACTGGAGCTTCATGATTTCCACGCATTAAAACGACTGAGTTGGGGAATTTTTGTTTCAAATAACAGATTACATACAGCACGCCAATAGAGTTGCTTCCCCTGTCCACGTAATCACCAAGAAATATGAGCTTATTATTGGGATTTGTCAGTCTAGTCTCAAAATCAATATCTTTGAGCACCCATAGCAATGATTGCAAGTCACCATGGATATCGCCTATTAGAACAAGCTCTTCTGGAAGACTGTCCAACTCAACCATCTGGGCGTTCACCTTGCCGCGGTTGATATGTCCAATTTGCCTTTCTTTCTCAATAGCAGCCGTAGCATTCTCTACAACCTCCGTAAGAGCCTGCGCCTGTACTTCAACGAACAATTCTTCGAAGTCTTCCAGCAAGTTAGATGTCTTGTGTTTGCTTATGAAGAGTTAAATATTTTGTGAGCAATAACTGATTAGGCTGGTTACTTTTCAGAATACCGGTAGTTCACCGTGCGGTATACTATTCTCTGATTGTTTTGGCATTGGCTCAGATAGGAAAAGAAAGAATCTACGAGTCATCTTCATGGCGGATGCGTGTTGCATTTGAAAACAGCTGGTCCTAGTTAAAAAGTATATTTATTAAAAGCCACTCGTAGTGATCTAATTTAGATCATAATTGCCACTAAACACAAAAGGATGGAGTAATAGGGGATGGCTAGAGATCATTGAATTTATACTTTCCATGTGTGAGGGAGGCGCACGGAAGACGCATGTAATGTATAGATGTAATTTGAATTCTAAACAAATTAGTGAATATTTGAACTTTCTTACAGATTGCGGTATGCTGGAAAGAGTACAGGAGAGGGCTAGCTCGAAGCGCTATTTTTTCAGGACTAGCGAGTTGGGTAGTAAATTTGTAGGCAGATATAAGCAGATGGCAGAGCTATTCAGCAAGCCGCCTCCGCCATCAATAATGAATGAATGATACCCTATCCTTGTTTCAAGTCATTAAATCCTATTAGCTTAATTCTATCACAAAAGTTATCAGTAACATATATAAATTTCATATCTATGTTCTAATCTATGAATAATATTTCTATCGTATACTTACAATCACGTTAAATGAAATGTAAGTATTATTCTATCGTCGGCAAAATGAAGAATCGTAGTCGTTACGAAGTCATAGCTGCAATTCTAAAATCAGCATGTAAAGAAGAAACGCGTACTAAGATAATGTACAAAGCTATGTTAAGCAATGATCAATGCAAAATATATCTTGATTCTCTTCTTCAAAGCGGCCTAATCCAGGAAGTTGTCAATGGCAATAAAATGGTATATAGAATCACGCAGAACGGGAATAGGTTTCTTTCATACTACGATCAAATGAAAGAACTATTGCCAGTCGGAGTCGAAGAGAACGTAGCTCAAGAGTACTACCACCTTAGTGCTAACCCTATCTAAACTAGAGATTCAAGTCTGAGGGCTGGATATCCTACAGATCTATCCGTCACAACTGCATAAGGATGCGTTTCAGGCTTCACCGAATGCAGTACTAAGGTGCCACTAATGGATGTGAGGTGGAGTTGGACGTCTGCCATTTCTGAAAGGCTGAGCTCTGTGCTATGATTCTGCCTCACTGCGAGTAGAGTGAGATCTGCCGTAGCGCTGATGAAGGGTAGGAGATCGGTTCCGTTCGCTTCGTTGTATTGATGTATCCTGTGACACATAGCCATCCCCAATACATTCACCAAAAGTTTGTTTGGATAGTTTCGCCTTGTTTTAACTATCATATCGCGGAAGTATTGGATTTGTTTTTCAGAATTACCCACGTTTTGATATTGCGACATCGTAGGATCTGAAGGAAGCTCGTCGTTTGTGCCTGTACAAAAAATCTTTACGAGATCTTTTTTGTGCTCTGTTGGCAGATATGGTCGAAGATAACTCATAATTACCTTCGCATCAATCCCACCAGAAGCTTCAATTAATATGGGATTGTCGTTTCTGAGTATGTTTGAGATTATTCCTGCTAGTAATGTGAGAGTTACCTTTGCATGTATGTTCGATTGCGTTTCTAGGAGTACGATGCCTTTCTTCGGGAATCCTCCCCCAAGCGCTTCGTCAAGCTGCTCATATCCGCTAGGGACGTGATGACCCTGCGTTGGTGATGGGGTATGTATTGGTGATCCCCTCCTTAGGCGTTCCGTCTGATTGATGTTATTGTTAATGTTATTGTTGTTATACGAATCACTAGACATAAAGTCACACGGGTCATAAGGATTGTAGCTCTGAAAAATACATTTGTTTAGGGTATAGATGTAGGAAGGTTTTCTAATCTGGATTCCTCTCAGTTTTGTCAAGGCGATTTCTCGTATCCTCATCCCATCATGTAGCTTTTGATTCAATTCCACGATCCCATCTACCAGGAAATCGAGAGTAGTGTCAATAGGATTTTCACTGATAAAAATCAATTTCGCACCCGCTCTTTCCCGCCATGTTTGCAAGACTCGTTCATTATTCAGACGGGCTTCTTTGTCCATAAAAGATGCAATAGCATCCCAACTATCGATAATAATTATTGGTGCCTTAACGTCCATCAACTGATTTGTAATTCTTTCAAAGAGCGATTCGGGTTCATCGAGCCGTGCATCCTCAAAGCTTGAGAGGTTATAACCTATTCGTTGCGACGATGATGCCAGTGGTGGCGTTTCATCGTGATTTGGGGCTATATCCACATATCTACCAAGCCACGGATAGTAGACAAAAAGTTGTTTTGGAGATAGCCTCGTTGAAATATAAAAGAAGTTGTTTTTGATCTTTAAGGTTCTCAGAATAGTAAGTGAGAGTGTAGTTTTACCTGCTCCCGCATAGCCTTTAACGAGTAACGAATACGTATCGCGCCGAACAAATTCCAGCAGCTCGTAAGGGATATGGGCTGCTGTTCTTCTGCTGCTGTTAGTGTCGTTCCCAAACCTGCCTGGTCGCTTCCCCGCTCTCTTTTCCAATCCAGTTAGCACTTCCATTACGGTAATAATAAATTCTTTCTAATTTTGGTAGAAAATCTACCCGCCAAAACTCGATCATCATGTGACACAGTTCTGGCAGCAATGGTAACTGTAATGGCCACGGAAGAGGGCAGTTGTGTGGCTCAAGAAACGATATCTATTCACAATGCCTTAGAGCAGTTACGGCATTGTTTTGTGGCCCTAGCATCAAATTATAATTACCACGCTTCGAATCCGTCGCTGCCGTGAAGATAAATGAAACCTGCTTGTCATGCCGGAGTTCCGATCGAGAGAATTGCTCGCTAAAGTTACCCAGATCTGCCATAAACGTCCTTAATGCTGCATATCAATAGTTTTTTATGTAGGCAGGTAGCCGTCAAAAAACATACATTGGCTCAGGCACCCTTAATGCCCTGCGCCACAAGTACTGAATAGCACCCAAGGCCACAGTCTTCACATATAGGCTTTAACGCGTCACCGTCTGAACTACCTATGCAACACGGCTGCTTCACCTTTCCCATGTGATCTAACGAGAGTATGGCCCAGGAAGGACACTGTACAGGTGTGGTACCCACCCCTCCCCAGTTACCTTTCATCAATGATAGTTGCTTGACACCATTGACCACGAAGCCCGGATATTTCTCTTTTAGCGCAATAAGTTTGTCGACCACTTGGCTACGTTTCTCTCCAAATGGCAGCCACAAAGGGTCACCTTTAATAAATGGAGTATGAAATTGAAATCCTATCTTATTCACTTTTCCTATCCACTCGTGTACCAGATCCTCAACAGCGAAGTGATTTAATGAATTAATTGTCATCGTGATCCATATGTCTTTCCAGATGGGTTTTCCTCCTCGGTGATCAGGACTTCCTGCGATATAATCCAAAATATTCTGTTTAGTTTTCGAATAGGAACCTTCTCCTCTAATACTATCATGTACTTTCTCTGTCCCATCCAAAGATATCCAATAAAAGTACAGATTTTCAAATCTCTTTAGAGGGTATGTTCCATTGGTGACTACACAAACGCGTTTAGGCATTTCCTCGCAGAAAACTTGAATAACGTCAGGACGCAGAGTCGGTTCACCCCCGACTAGCGTCACAACAAAGAGGTGATGCTTTTTGAAAGTATTCTTAATTATTTCTCTCCATTCTTCTGGGCTCAAATCGTTGTTGTTATTCTTCCTATTCAACCACCAATAACAATGTGTACAATGCAGATTGCACACATTAATGATGTCTACAGAGCCGTACATCGGAGGTTTTGCCTTAAAAAGTTTGATGCTAGCATACTTCGTAAATATACTAATATAGAAGGGCATTTCGCGAAGAAGATCAGTTAGACCACGACCATAGATTAGATCTACCACACAGTGGAATAATAGAACAAGTAAATAAGTTTACAGGAGATTATATTCTTCTCTTCTCTGTTCTTAAGTTGATCATTTAAAAGTGAATTTGGCTAGTCTGTATGTTGTCTTTACTGCGCCTATACCTAATCTAACAGCTAGTGATTGACTTGCAAGAGGGATCAGCATCCTATTCGCAATATCCCTACATAGCAATAGAACCCGACTCCATGGATGCATGATAGTGGCGCTGTTAGCTTCCAACGCAAGAAGTCCGTCAATCGTAGTCGAGAAGTACTCAGAGTAAAACAGCATCCGCCTCTCTCGTGTCCTTTCAACAAATCCTTTTAACATTAGACCCGTTATTACCTGGGAAATGATTGAAACATTGACACCTAATTGTCTAGCGATCTTCTTCTCAGTCTTCGAGTTGACCTTTATTGATTTTAATACTTGATATTCTAATCTCAGCAATAGCCAGGTCTGGTCGTCGATCTCGATGTTGCTCAACGGCACACGTAAATGGTTCAATAGTATTATTTAATTTATCCGTTTGTTGATCTCGGTCAGGTAAATATATGAAAATCTAACAAATCGTCAAACGATGTTTATTAGGTTTTGAAAAATCTAGACATATATGCAAGAAATATCGGTGGTGAAATTACTGGTCTAGTCCCACTCGTGTTCGTTGTATAATTGTGCATGTCAGGCCACAAAACCTATGGAGTTCAAATCTAAACGTTGGCCCTTTAAGAACCAAATGATTCAGATATAAAACTAACCCGACATTCCGGCATTTTGGATCAATAATATCAGTATCAGTTTTTATCTAGATGGCATCTGAATTTTTTTTATCATTGTATCAGTATGGCTGACAAAAAAATTGGCCAATAAACAATCTTTCGCCAAATTCGGCCTTCATCCTTAAGTACGATTATTTACTGGACAGTTTTGTATGGCGTCTATAAAACTAGCAGTGGTTTCTAACATTGTATTGGATTCGATTCGAGACACGGAAGGGATTGTGACTGAAAGCCTTGGAGGTCCCGCAGGCTACTGCGGTCTGACTGCTAGACGCTTCAGTTTCGATGTTAGTCTGGCTACAAAAATAGGAACAGATTTCCCACCAGCATACAAGCGCTTCCTGCTAGCTGAAGGTATTATGCTAACGGACTACCAATTGAGCCATGATCGCGACACGACAAGATTCCGACTCACATCAAATAGGGACAATAATAACATAAGGAGTTTGTTTTTGTCCTCAAAATGCGCACAGATCACCATAGATGATATAGAAAAAATAGAGACGGATTGCTGGCTCGTAAGTCCCGTAATCGATGAAGTGCCTGAAGATGTGCTCAGAGCGATAATTCTACACGGAGGCAGAAGAGGGTTCGTTATGGTCGACCCACAAGGTTATACTAGAATTGTTAATTCATCAGGAGAAATCACATCAGTCAATAAATTATCTTTGAACCTATCAGGGGTGAGTGCAATAAAAGCTGACAAAACAGAGCTAGCACTCCTTACGGGTGGTCTCGAAGGACTTCCAGCAATGCAGCATCTACAATCCAGAACTGGGATAAAGTTTGTCATATCAACAGGATATCGTATTATCCATTTGTTATATAACGGGATGCACTATTGGATACAACTCAAAGATATTGAGTCGCCAGATTCCACTGGCGTTGGTGATATTCTGTGTTCAGCATTTTGTTGCGCTTACATAAAGGAGAACGATCCTTTGTGGGCTTTTTCCTTTGGGGCAGGGGCAGTGCGGGCTGCTCTTGAAACAAGGAAGATCGGATTGGATAAGATTCCCTCGAAATCAAAGATCGAACAAAGTGCTTCCTATTACTACAATACTATCTCGTTCCGGAGGGCGTAAGTTATTAACTTTAAATTAAATTAGGTCAAGTGAGTACCTAAAGAAGGCCGTAGCATGAAAATCGCTATCTCAGCAGCAGATTCCAGAGATAACGCCTTACTATCTCAGATGAAAACGACTCTAGAATCGCTAAATATTAACATAGAGCTAATGAGAGATTCCAACCACAAACTAGCGAACGAGGTAGATCTCGTGTTAGCGGCTGGGGGGGATAGAGGTATTCTTGATTACTTTCACAAAGTCGTAACTGATTCAGCACCAGTATTGGGAGTATATGAATCAGACTCGACTGGATTTCTCGCACAGTTAGATGTCAGAGATCTGGAATCCGCCGCATTGAGACTAAAGAAGGGTGACTACGAAATTGACGAAGTACTTCGGATAGCGGTTAAAGTTGATGGCAGGGAGGTTGAACCTGTTCTAAATGACGTGGCAGTATTTTCTAGTAAAAGCGCAATACTCATGGAACACGTTCTTAGAATAGATAACAAAGATGTGTGGCATGACAATAGTGATGGCGTAATTATAGCTACCCCCACTGGCTCAACAGCGTACTCTATGTCTGCAGGTGGGCCTATGGTCCTTCAGAGGTCGCGCGTATTCATTGTAGTATCAGTAAATTCAGTGGATAACACCCGCCGTCCTCTGGTTGTTCCAAACGAGACCGTATTGAAGATTTCTAATATTATGAGCAGATATCACTGCGAAGTAGTGCTTGATGGCGGTTCCAGATTTGCTATCCGTAGAGAACTTGAGTGCCAAAAGCACCAATTTCCTGCTAGATTTGTCAGACTAAGGGCTGATTCTGCAGCAATATCACTTATTACAAAGAAAGTCAAATTGGCAGAGGACTTGTTGAGTATGCCACCTAGTGCGAAACTTATTTTGAAAACTCTAGAATATGAGGGTGCGCTAAGTCAGAGGGACTTGACTACCAGAACTCTGCTCCCGGAAAGGACTGTGAGACTTTCTCTCAGCCATCTGCTTGGCCGGGGATACGTGAAGAGAAAAACTTCTCTACGGGACGCACGACAAAAAATTTACGAGCTCAGGATCTGATGATGCCGGCTGCAGCGGTCGACGAGGCAGCGGAAGCCCTCACGAATGCGTCAAAAGCTTGCTCTGGATTTCCGGGCCTGCTATTAAATTCCGAATGATACTGCACCGCATAGTAGAATTTGTGCTCGGGGATCTCTAGAATTTCCATCCTTTGGCCGTTGTCGGAATGACCCGAGAATACTATTCCACGCTTTTCCAGTAACTCGCGGTAATTCTGATTAAATTCATATCTATGCCTGTGTCTTCTGTATATTGTACCGGTTTTATAGATCCTTTCTGCATTTGTATTAGAATGAATGGTTATTTCGTGACTGCCCAGCCGCATCGATCCACCTGCGTCATGAGCTGTTTTTTGTTCAGGCATGAACTCGACAACCGGGTCTTTCGTACCGGGATCTAGTTCCGTAGAATTGGCTTCTTCTAGACCGCATGCGTATCTTCCAAACCCCACTATAGCCAGCTGAAATCCAAAACATATCCCCAGGTACGGAATATTCTGTACTCGAGCAAAATTTGCTGCCCTAATTATACCCTCGCTACCCCTCTTCCCAAATCCCCCAGGAATCAATATACCATCAAATCCCTTAAGATAAAACAGGTTGTTGGTGTTGTTGTTCATGTTTTTGATGTTATTGCGGCCTTTATCATTGGGATGATTACTCGGACCGTTTTCAAATTTTTCTGATTCGATCCACTCTATGTCAACCTTTTTTCCTATGTGCGCTGCAGCATGTGATAGAGCATGGTAGACGCTGACGTAGCTATCCGGTAGTGTGGCATATTTTCCTACAACTGCAATTTTCACTAAGCATGTAGAAGCATAGAAAGATTTTGCAATGGATCTCCACTCTCCCCATTTAGGAGAACACTTTCTTAACAATAATTTCTTGCCAATAACTTTGATCATGCCTTGGCTCGCCAAAACCTCCGGAACCGTGTAGACTGATGGAGCATCATGACAGGAAATGACGCAGTCCTCGTTTACGCTAGCAAACAGTGATATCTTGTGTCTTGCTTCCGCTGTGAGTGGGGTCTTGCATCTAATAGCCAGAATGTCAGGTTGAATCCCGATTCTTCGCAGCTCCTGCACGCTATGCTGAGTTGGCTTAGTCTTTTGTTCGCCCACAACGTCCAGTACTGGTGCAAGCGTCACATGTATGAATAAGGTATTAGACTCTCCATCTTCTAACTCCATTTGCCGTAGCGCTTCAAGAAAAGGGAGACTTTCTATATCACCCACCGTACCTCCGCATTCCACTACTGTCACATCCAATTCTTCCTTCGCAGCAATTTTTCGTAACTGGCCTTTTATGGCATCAGTAACATGCGGGATAATCTGTACGCATTGGCCGAGATATCTACCTTCTCTTTCAGCCTGAATTACGCCTGAATATACCCTTCCCGTTGTGAGGCTGTGTTCTCTTGTCAGGGCAAGATCGAGAAAGCGTTCATAATTGCCCACGTCCATATCGCACTCTCCACCGTCATCGGTTACAAAAACCTCGCCATGTGCAATTGGATTCATTGTCCCTGCATCATAGTTAACATACGGGTCGATTTTTACACAAGAAACCCTGAAACCCGCTAGCTGCAATAATTTTGCGGTCGATGAAGTTACAACGCCTTTGCCCAGGCCTGACATGACACCGCCAGTAATGAAGATAAACTTCCGTTTGATACTACTATTCTTAACGGCGCTACTAGTGTTATTAATACTAGTAGCATTAACCTCATTACTACCATTATCACCCCTTAGACTACGATTTCTCCCCTTCGACTGCACATTAGATTTTGTAGAATCACCTTTTTATTCTTTCTTTAAAGAGAATTTTGGTGATTCATCCTTTATTCATGGAAGAATGACCGAGACGCTAAAGGGTGGATGAGTCTCTCTGTTCCTAAGGCTGAAGAGGCAATTCGGTCTCCCACCCGAGAAGTATGAAAAGCAATTATAGTATTGGTTGTTAGTCTTGTTATTTTTTTCTTACTCTTCTGAGTTCTTTTTAGCTTTCAGGCTGACCGATATACCCGACTGCTCTAAAGAACGACGTCAAGTGGTTCACGTACTCGTTTTCCCTATTTGCACTATACATGGCATTTGCGAGCTTAGTCTCCCTTACCCAACCAATTTTAATGAGATCGCTTAGATTACGTTTGATATCCTCTCGCTTCAAGTTTGTTCTTTTATGGAGTGCATATATGGTTGCCATCTTCTCGGCCTCTGATAAGGCTCTTATTATCTTTATCTTGCCTATGCTGCCGAGCCCGATCTCTATAATTTCCTTGCTACTCATTCCACACGGTCGCCATTTTCACCAATACCATCGCTGCGACTCCGGTGATCGTTCCTCCGATTGATCTGTCTTTGTAACATGGGTTCAAGCTCATTTAGAGATTTTACGTGCATTCCGATCTCTTTTAATGACTTTATTTCGATGATATTTTTGGCATGCAGATCATCAAGATGATCCTCGACATCCAATTTTTTTATCTTAAATTCTTCAGCAAGCTCGGAAGCAGAGAGACGAATTTCTTTGAGATCAACATACTGCCTTTTCTTTGTTCGAAGTGCCCTTATTAGCGCGAGCAGCGTGAGTATTTGATTCTTCGGTAGCTCTTCGATATCTGGGGTCGTTATGGAGGGATGAATTTGGCCATGAACCTTTCGGATGTGATCGACAAGGACCCTGCCTGTTCCTCGAGATTCTGCAAGATTTCCCGCGTATAGCAGAAGGTCTAATGCGAACCGTATATCGCCATTGACAGAGGGAGAAGTTGTAAACTTTGATACTTCGTCTATGATATCAGACCCTATAGCGTTTGCATTAAATGCTTCGGAGCATCTGCTAACTAATATGTCACTTACCTGCTTGATAGAATACGTCGTAAATTCCATTGGGACTCTGCCCAGCGTGCTCAATTCGGCGCTGTCAAGTTTGCTATAGAAATCTGTGCTTCTTGCAATAAATATAACTCCCTTCACGTTGCATGGTTTGTCAGGGTCAAATTCATTAAGGCGAGTTAGATCGTAAATGATCCCGCCGCTATCTTTGCTAATTTTAACAAGATAATCAATTTCATCCAAGATGATAATCACATATATCTTGTTTTCGCGCAAGTACCGCAATAGGTATCTTAACATTTCTTCAGCACTCATACCCTGAGCAGGTAACTCAGGCGCTACTCTTTCTAATAAGAGCCGGTAGATCGTATATTTGTTCCCACCCTGCAACTTTAGGTTCACGTAACCGGTTACGAGCTTGAGCCTATTCTTTCTGAATTCTTCCTCAAATAATTTCGAGAATTTGAGAACAGTAGAGGTCTTCCCTATACCCGCGGGACCGATAATTTGTAATACTGTTAAGGGGAATTCGTCAGGCTTAGAATAAGATCCCTTTAGAGCATATTGAATTTGTTCGATCTGGGTTTCTCTGTGTGGGAGTTCAGCCGGTACGTATCTTGAAGACAATTTTGATCTGTCGCGAAATATTGGGCTGCTGAACTCCATTGCTAATATGGATAAAGATCTATTCAAGATATATATTATATTATAGTAAGTATTTTTCAGATTAAAATTAATGAATTCTGTTCCGTGATTCATGCATGTTCCCGAGTCTGCGTATGGTCTAAATGTGTATTTTTTATTACTAAGGTGTATTTGTCGATATACTTGAGCTCGAGGAAAATTTGATTATGCTAGTGTCATTGGACTAAGCGAGCGCTGAGTGGTTGTTGTGAGGCCAGTGGAATGTTAATATGAAGTCATCTAATAGCTGAATATTATAATTTAGTATATGAGCAGATTCCTGAAAACAGAAAACTACCTAAATAAGTTAGCTGAAAATTCTTACAAAGCTATAGATGAAGGTGTTTATAACAATGCAAAATATGATTATTGCGGCCATGAGCCGATAAGTATGAGGAAATCAATTCTGTCGTGCCCACATGCTCCGCTAATAACAGAGATAAAATTTGCGTCTCCTTCTAAAGGAAGGATTGTTGCTGAGACCAATGACGCAATCTCCCGCCCGATAGACCTAGCAACCAATATGGTGGGGTCAGGCGCGGTTGGATTATCCATAGTAACCCAACCTAATTTGTTTAGAGGATCTCCGGAATACTTGGGCATGATTCGCAAGACAGTCGCTGTTCCCCTGCTTATGAAAGACATAATTGTCAGCGACATTCAAATCGATTCTGCTAAACGAATGGGAGCGGATTGCATATTGCTGATTAAATCAATATTCGATAGCAACCTAACTGAAGGAAGTATAGAGAAACTTGCTGATTACGCAAATAAAAAGGGGGTGCAGGTTGTTTTCGAGGTGCATAATGAACAGGAATTTAGAGAAGTATTGAACTCGTTAATAGATCCAAGACAAAATTTGATTGGTATCAATAATAGAGATTTGAACGACTTAAATGTGGATATTGCCACTACCATGAATTTGCTCAAGAAAGTCGATAAGCGAGGACACATCATAATCAGTGAAAGTGGTATAAGCAAAGCGGAAGAAATTCAACAATTGAAAAAGGCAGGAGCTGACGCATTCTTGATAGGAACAAGTATAATGGAATCGAGTGACTTAGCATCTAAAGTCGCCGAACTATATCTTTCTGTTTGATAATAATGTAGATCTTTGTGCCTGTTGTGGGCGCGTTGTGCGTAGTTGTGGTGTTGGTACACACATTATGAATTCATGTGTCTCTAGATTTCACTAAATCCCGAACATCTTAATACACCTTGGACGAAGGTTTCTGCTGAACATGCTAAGTAATTACCCCGTTAATGCCAGATTTGGTGACTACGGGGGAAGATATGTGCCTGAGACTCTTGTTCCCGCGATAGAGGAGCTTGAGAGAGCCTACGATCGGTACAAAAACGATACAGATTTCCGAAAAGAACTCCGATATTATCTAGAACAATATGCTGGTCGACCAACTCCACTTTATTTCGCTAAGAATCTTACTGAATACGTAGGGGGTGCAAGGATCTACCTTAAGAGAGAAGACCTTCTTCACGGAGGTGCTCATAAAATCAATAACACCCTCGGTCAAGGTCTTTTGGCAAAACGGATAGGTAAAAAGAGAGTTATTGCAGAAACGGGTGCCGGCCAACATGGAGTAGCAACTGCCATTGCAGCTGCAGTATTGAGGCTGAGTGCAGAGATCTATATGGGCTCCAAGGACATGAAACGACAAAGGCCTAATCTAATTCGTATGCAATTATTGGGCGCAGCAATTCATCCCGTTCAGTCTGGGAGTCGCACTCTGAAGGATGCAATTAACGAGGCCCTGCGGGACTGGATAACAAATGTTCAAAATACTTATTATCTGATAGGTTCTGCGGTGGGACCTCATCCTTATCCTGTTATCGTTAGGGATTTCCAGAGTGTAATTGGGCAAGAAATCAAAATGCAGATGGAGCAATTATCAAATCGGCGTGAGCATCCTGATGCAGTCGTTGCGTGCGTAGGAGGTGGTAGCAATGCAATTGGTACGTTCTACCCTTTCGTAGATGATTCCGATGTTTCGTTATACGGTGTAGAAGCAGCAGGCAAGGGAATTAAATCTGGGAAACATTCTGCAACATTGGCAGCGGGTTCGCACGGAATAATACACGGGATGTTTACGTACCTTTTGCAAGACCAGTTCGGACAAGTGTCGGATACACATAGCATTTCTGCAGGCCTAGACTACCCAGGCGTCGGACCCGAACATGCATTATTGAAGGACATCAAAAGAGTAAATTACGTAAACTGTATCGATGACGATGCTGCAGAAGCATTTCTGCTGCTATCTAGACTTGAAGGGATAATTCCCGCTCTCGAACCCTCACATGCCATATCATATGCTATGGAACTTGCAAAGAACATGAACAGAAATGAAAACATTGTTGTAACCTTGTCTGGACGAGGGGACAAGGACGTAGACGTTGTGCAGCGATATCTAAAGATGAAGGAAAAGAAGAACGAGAAGAACAGCAAAAAGAACAGGAAGAACGAGAAAAAAAGAAATGATGAAAAGAACAAGTTTAGGAAATAATAGGCTGAATCGGAAATTTCAAGAGTTGTCCGAAAAGAATGAGGCTGCTCTTATCTGTTATGTAGTTGCAGGATATCCTAACATTCCTACAACAAATGAAATTCTGTCATCAATTGTCAAGGGAGGGGCAGATGTAATCGAAATAGGAATACCTTTTTCAGATCCGATCGCCGATGGGCCAACTATTCAGGAGGCATCATATCGCGCCCTGCTGGCAGGAGTCACACCAGAAAAATCGTTGGAAATTTCAAAGAATATTAGAAAAAAATATCCCTCTTTACCCGTTGTTATACTGACTTATTCGAATATTTTGCAAAGAGCCGGCTTTGAATATTTTATGAAGAAATCCAAAGAATGCGGAGTTGACGGGTTTATACTGCCTGACATGGCAATTGAAGAATCAGATAAGTATGTTATGGAGGCGTCTCAATTAGATCTGGCAACAATATTTCTAGCATCTCCCAATACGACCCCAGGGAGACTTGAAGCCATTTTAGCAAGAACCTCGGGTTTCATGTATGTTGTTTCTGTATATGGGATAACAGGACAACGTAAATCTTTTGAAGATTACAGTTTGACTGCTATTCGGAATGTCAAGCAAGTTGTAGGATCTCGGATGCCAGTAGCAGTTGGTTTCGGAATTAGCAGCCCATCTCATATAAAGCCCATGATAAGAGCAGGTGCTGATGCAATTATAGTTGGCAGCGCGATCGTGAACATCATAAGAAACTTCTCTGGAAACAAGAGAAAAATGCTCCAACAAATAGAGGTATTTGTTCGAGATCTGAAAAAAGCATGCAGACAGAACTATTTGCTGCCTTAATCTTTAATCTACATATTCCCATCATTTGAGATTATTTGAACCTCTAAGTCCAGTGTTACCTATTCTCAAAGCTCATGCCACGACTTCCCGTTCCAGTCGTGCTAACAACAAAAATAGAAAAGATAGTTACATTCACCAATGGAAACGCAGGAAGTACTTCCTAGTGCTAACCCGATAACCTAATCTCCTGGGCGAACAAAGGATCAAATTAAATTAAATTAAATTCAAGATTGACCTAAAATTATAGACATCCGATCGAATGGTTGTGTCATTCTTTTGTTTGTACCAACTATATACTTCTAAAGTCCAACGTACCCAATATACATCCTGAAGTTGGCAATTAAATAAATACTGCCTTATGAGAATTAGATACTCTACAAGGATCACCAGTATGAAAGAGAAGGATTTAAAGTATCTCTTTATTAAATCGGTTCATGCCGGACATATTGATGGTAACGACTTTTTTTCAACAGAGCGTTCTGGTATTGAAATAAAAATAAAAGATGAAGGCTACTTCCGAAATTTTGATCTGGTTGTTGCGATAATTAAAAAAAGAAATGATACAGATATTCAATTTGATTCTACAGATTCTTACGATACCTATGTAAATATAATAAGGAGAACGGGCCAGCTAATTCAATTTGCACACAAAGAAAGATGCAGAATAGATTGGATTAGCTTCTTCCCTGTGGAACTAAAATCTGATGACGACGTCCTGGATGATCGTTTACCCAACCAAATTCTTAATGCGATTTTGACTTTCGGAAGGGCTATTCTTGTGTTGGACAAGAAACACAGCGAACGAGCAAGGCTAAGAGGTATTTTAAACTTAATACCTGCCACCGTCATAGGCTATACAGGTAAAGAGGATTATTTTGAAGTACTTTCAGTATTTCGACGATTCATAACTACGGGTATGATAGGGCTCAACAAGAAAAGACTTGTCAAGCTTTTAAGGGCGAACCAAATCGATAGTAACAGCGGTGTATACAATTGCTTTGAAAATATCCAAAGGATCTGCCAAAAGCTTGTTTTTAGTCAGCTATATGATCAAGATCCCGGTTTTGCAAAGGAAGAGCTTGAATTTGTTCAAAAACTGGCAGATATGAAACTACTCCCGGAAAAAAAGAATCTAACAGAGCTGATAAGGCAGACATCGAATTTTAAGATAACTGACTATCTATACTAGTAATCGTATCATCAAGACTTAAGTCTGGTCCCATACGAGCAAGACTTAGGGCGTAACTATTCCTGATGTGTCTTGTGCAAATAATATGTTGTTTAATGTAACTTGAAACTTTACCCCGTCGCGTTCTACGATAATTTCTATGTCGTCGAGGGAATCAGATATGTTTGCCCCCTCTAATTTTTTTATAACTACATGAACGCTCTCATGTGATATTAGTGCCTCTACGAAGGGCTGAATGGCTTCAAAATCATTTCGTCCAGACTTGGCATGATCTTTTGATTGTATTATCAACATTGTCTCGCCTTCATAAGTGAAGTACGCCGTCGAGTCGTCAACAGCACAAGCTACGGCAAAATCATTGATAGTCATGTCACAAACTATTTAGCAAAAAGAATCATAGAGCTTAATATAACAGGTACCATAGACGATATCACACCGATAGAACCGGTCTTAGTCATCTCCCTCGTCGCATCGGCGTACTCAGATCCTCGTATTAACATGGATATGAGCCCTCCTTCATTACAATACAAAATATTCAGCCTGTGGATGATGGACCACAATGGCAGCAGTAGATTGATCTGGTATTATTTGACCCGCCTCGGTTAAACTCATCCCTGATTTTGTAGGATCCAATATTCTCCAGACCAAATGATGTTGTGACACGTCAGGACAGCTAGGATAGCCCCAACTATACCTAAGTCCACCTTTGTTGCCAATCTTAAGCTCACTCTTTATACGCGAATTGATCCACTCAGCCAGAGCCTCAGCTGTTTCTACTGCCAATCCATGCAAATAATATGCATCAGTATATTTGTTCTCTTTATTCCATTCATCGATAATCTTTGTTACTTTGTTGCCAACAGTGACGGCCTGGAATGCGGCGATATCATTTTCACCAAAGTAGTCAGTCAGGCACAGGTTTTTTTCTTTTGAGGACCTTGGAAAATCAAAAGATACCTCTCCCTTGCCATCAGGCAATTCTACAACCAGGTTGTTGTCTCTATTATGACATTTGAAATAGCCATATACAACCTTAGGATCAAACAGTCTTTCTTCGATAACACGTTTTTTCCATTCTTCAAATAATTTCTCTGACTCTTCGCTCAAGCCTTTGGCGCCTCTTCCGCGAAACCCCCAAGAAAGCACAAAAAGGGACTTTTTATTAATGAATTTCCAGATCTCATTTAGATCTATCTGCTCAGCTTCCAATCTTATTCTTCTAGCAATATGAGGCGGAATGGGTGCATGAACTGGCTTTATCCCGCTATGCGGCAGTTTTAGGGATTGTGTTGCAGGTCCTCGCTTTTCCTCCCACCTTACCAATTTCTGGTGCCATTCTGAGACGTAAGCCTTTCTCTCATCTGACATCAACTTGTTCATGACCGTCAGACCTTCAAATGCGGTCTTACAGTAGAATACTCCAGAATCGTAAATGCCTCCTTCTTTTGCGATTCTATTTATGTAACTAGTGTTAATCGCTGCGCCGCCGCATAGCACAGGGATTGTTATTTTATTTTGTCTTGAATGTTCCACAAAGTACTGCATCTGCTTGGAAGTTGATACGAGCAGCGCAGAAAGCCCAACCGCATCAGCATTAACTTCCTTAATTTTTTCAACAATACTCTGCAACGGAACTTGCTTCCCTAAATCATAAACTGAATAGCCGTTATTCGTAAATATTGTCTTGACGAGATTCTTGCCTATGTCATGCACATCTCCGTATACAGTACACAGTACTAACTTGCCTTTGCTTACACCTTCCCGCCTGATTAAATATTTTTCGAGTTCCGCTACAGCCGCTTTCATACATTCGGCAGATTTCAACACAAACGGAAGAATTAGTTCGCCTGCACCGAATTTGTCTCCTACTTCCTTCATAGCTGGTAGTAAAACTTCATTTAGAGTCTGCACAGCTGCTTCGTGAACTAATTGTTTTGGAGCTTCAAGGATTACCTTTTTTTTCATATAACTATTTACTTCGATGTTTTTTGATGCTGTAAGGTTTGCATGAATTCTATCTTCTATTGAATCGATAACGTCAGATTCTATTCCATCTTTTAATCTATGGACAATTCTAAAATAACATCTCTTACTTGCTTCCCAGCTTGGATCTACTTCTATCCTCTTACTGGAAGCATCCGATACCGATTTTACTCCTTCGAAAAAGGTAATCAATTCAGCAAGCGCGTTAGGATGACTGTTGAAAATAAGATCTTCGGCGAGTTTTCGCTGTTCCCGATCAATATCCAAGTAAGGGATGATATCTTTTGCATTGATAATTACTGCGTCAAGGCCAGCTTTTATCGCATGATGTAGGAATATTGAATTGACTATTTTTCTGGCGTTTGGCGTTAGGCCAAAACTTACGTTGCTTAGTCCTAATACTGTGAAGCAACCTGGAATTTTTTGCTTTACCAATCGTATCCCTTCAAGGGTGGCTTTTGCTGATTCCAAGAATTCCTGCTCTCCAGTAGCCAAGGTGAAAGTCAGAACATCGAAAATAAACTGCCAAGGTTGGAGGCCGTATTTTTTACCTGTTTCGTAAAGGAGGATCGCAGTTTCTAACTTTTCCTGGGGTGTTTTGGCCATTCCCCCTGGTCCTATACACATCGTTATGGCAGGAACGCCATATTTTGCCATCAACGGCGCTAACGCATGAAACCTACTCCCATCACCCTCAAGATTAATTGAGTTTATGACAGGTCTACCTGGGATCTGTTGGAGGGCTGCTTCCATAACTTTAGGATCGGTCGAGTCTATAACGAGTGGTGCATCGATTTCCAAGCTTAATCTTTTAGCAAGGGATTTCATGAATTCAAGTTCATCGGCCCGTTCAGTCGTTGCAACACAAACGTCGAGGCAGTGAGCACCGTCTTCAATTTGTGTCCTAGCTAAGTTAACCAGACCATCATAATCATTATTGAGCACCATGTCTTTTGCTCTTCTTGACCCTTGAGTGTTAAGACGTTCACCAATTATTAGAGGTGGAGGCTCTTGCCTCAGATCAACTGCCTTCAGGGCGGAACTAATTCTGGGTGTATGCTTCATCTTTAAGATATAACAAAATCTTTAGCGCTAGATCCTTTCTAAAACCTTACGTTTAATGTTGAAATTATCCTGCTACATAAGGCGAGTGTTGTAAGAAAAATCATCTATGCGTATGCATCTTTCTCTTTCCCCTTCTCGACGCGTGTCTATTTAATAATCACCCTAGTACAAATCCAATATTTTGCGCATCTCAGCAATATGTAATGGATTAGTACCGCAGCATCCTCCTATTATACGAACACGCTTGTAATTTTCAATGAATTCTTTTAGTTTTTCACTCAATGCGGATGGGGTCATTTTGTATACAGCTTTACCGCCTTCATTCTGAGGCATGCCGGCATTCGGCACGACTAGTATAGGCAATTCGTCTTGTTCATTCAACCATCTGACACTTGGAGTCATTTCCGCAGGCCCTGTTGAGCAGTTCAAACCAAAAACATCAATCTCCATATCGCTTACGGTTGTATATGCGGCCTGAATATTCGTGCCAAGAAGCATTTTGCCATATTGATCAAGTGTAACGTTGGCGATGATTGGGACTTTCCTGCCTACCTTTTTGATTACATCATGACATGCCTCTATGGCGAGTTTGACCTCCAGTATGTCTTGGCTTGTCTCTATCAATAAAGCGTCTACTGCTCCCAAGATCAAACCTTCTGCCTGCGGGAGGAATGCTTCCTTTATCTGGTCAGTTGTTTTTTGACCAAGATCAGGGTCATCGGAACTGGGCAAATAGCCTGTTGGACCCATAGAACCTATGACATACCTTTGCCTGTCTCTAAATTCAGGCTCTTCACAAACCTCCCTAGCAAGGCTGGCGGCTTTTTTATTGAACTCCAAGGTCTCATCTCCATATGCGTATTCCGCTAGCTTCAAATAGTTGCTGCCAAAAGTATTCGTTTCTATGCAGTCAGCGCCAACCTTCAAATAGCTTCTATGAATCTGCTTGATCCATTCCGGTTTGCTTAGAGTTAACCCGTCATTAAAACCATCTCTGCTATCTGGAAAATCTCTAGGCTCTGGATTCAAGCGCTGGATTTCTGTCCCCATCGCGCCGTCAAACAGCACAATTCTACTAGTTATAGCTTCAAGGAATGATGTCATATGATAAAATCGATTTCGCATGATCTCAGTTTAATAGTTTAGTCGCGTTTTGGGATGCCCATCTCGACCCTCCGGAACCTGACGCGATGGGTGCTACATCGGTTGATATAGTTATACTATTTTGCTATCTTATGCACTTTGGTGGCCACGGAGGATGAGTCGCAAGAGCTCATATAAGGACCTTCCTTGATTATGCAAAGGGCTCATAGTTCAGCTTGGATAGAATGGCTGCCTGCGAAGCAGTTGGTCGAGGGTTCGAGTCCCTCTGAGCCCGTAACGGACATAGTAATGTGTCCAAGACAACGAGTCTTTAAAGAGATTGACTCGCTGCCAGTTACGGACAAAGATCTAAACATATTTTCTTCAGGGAGAGCAGTTCATGAAGCAGTGCAATCGCTTTTCAATAGCAATCAAAGAAGATTCGAGAAGGAAAAGTATGTCGAGTAAGGGGGAAGCATCGATATATTCGACAAAAAGAAAAATACATCCGTCGAATTCAAAACCCTCAGGTCATCTAACATAGACAAACGCAAACGCTTCCAGCAAGAACAACTGCGATACTACATGGCATGCAAAATTCGCCTATTGGCTACATAGTATACAGTGTCTAATGCACTTCGGAAATAGCCCCTGGAGGAGATTTAAAGTGACAATGACCGAACAGCAACGCTTCGAATAGTTGGTCATCATAAGTCTTAGTAAGTTTAGAGAAGAACACTTTGCAAAAATTCAATTTATCTTATCCCTTCATGAAACCGATTGCAAAACCCATTGACACACTACCGGTTAATGGTATCCCTAAATTTGATATTGCTGGACTTGTACTACTAGTAAAGCCTGGAATTTGCGTTGTTTCATTTGCAAGTGTAGTAATAGTATTTTGGAATGCTACCTGAAGCTTAGCCCAGTTTATGTCAATTATTTGTTGATATTGTAGGCACGCCAATCCAGCGAAAAACAATCCAGCTACTACAGCCACTACCCTTACTACCTTCCTAATAGCGAATCCAATTAAAATACCTAAGAAGAAGCCTCCACCAATTGTTGCTGCCAGAGGTCCGATATGGTCCAAGCTACTCATCTTAATACGACCGTGCGGTTTCCTTGGGACGGAGTGTCATATGTAACGCCATTTATTATGTAACTATAAACAGTTAAGAACCGTATTTAAGTGTAACTGATAACTGTTAATTGTTAAATACTCTTTAATGTGCATTAATATTATAGGAGTATTGCTTAGCCCTGCAGAAAGAGAATTCCTATGTAACTTGATTAAGGGTAAGATTGATCGATACTCATATCATTACAAGAAAGTGCTCAAGCGTAGAATTCTGGATAAGCGTAAGCAAGCAATTGAGGATTTGCATTTGATAAGTCAAGCCGAAGATATGTTGCAGTTACTTTAGAAGATGCTCAAAAAGTCTTGATAAGACGACTGACCCGGTTAAGGTTACAGATTCTAGAACCAGTTATTCCTATTGTAAAGTATTATGCTAACAAACTTAAGGCAGGTAAACTGCAGTTGGAAGAACTCTAAGGTCCTAGAGGCGAAGCTTATCTCAAAGACATAGCCAAGAGTCCTGCTCGTAAAGGTATCCAGCTATCGTTACTTTACTATCCAATATCTAAATTAAGAGTGTGAGAACACAATTAGGAGTATATCCATCGGAAATTACAACGTTTTTAGTAGTAACGGCCGTTATTAAACAAGTACCAACCGATAGTACAAATTCTTTGGTTGTAGCAACGATTGCCTTCCTATATAGTTCTCAATACAACATGCAGTTACCACACTTTCTTATTTATTTATTTTCTAAACCGTAGATATTGATTATTTGCCTAATTACTTCAACATATTTGGATGGATACGTATAAACGTCCATGACCATTCTTTTTAGTGCTTGCGGGCTTAACGCTTGAACCAGATAACTTGCACCAGAACTAAGCTTCTTGTTGGCTTCAATTAGCTCTCCTTCAGGAATTGCCCAAGTATGCCTACTTTCCATCTGTTTCCACATCCTTTCTCTTTCACACGAATCCCGTTGTTGTTTTACTTTTTCTAATTCTTCTGTGACTTCTTGAAATTTATCCAATAATGGCCTATTTCTTCTAAATTCTTCAAGTGAATTTATCGTCGCTCCGTAATCTTGAAATACCGACTTTTTCTGTTCTATTTCTCTCGTTAGTCTATAGACAGCGCCTTCTAAAAGTTTAACATAACTGGGCAACTTGTCAAGAGGAACACCAAGTATTTCAGCTGTCCAAGATAGATCATGAACCAGATTGACAAACTCCATGATCGAAAAATCCTGCTTAAAGCAAAATACTTCCAAGCCCATCATTAGAGCTTCGATTTTCTCCTGAACTTGTTCTTCATGGCCTTCTTTTGTGGTATCTAATAATCCTCCCTTTTGTTTAAGCACTTCTCGTAACCTAACTGCATGTGCGAAGGATTGAACATCATAGCCTTGATCCCTGAGTTTTACAGCAAGCGCTCTTAATAGTTCAAATTCGGGATCGTTGTCTCTAGATTCCTTGATTATTCCACTGACAGTACCAAAACCTATCTGTAGTTCTTTTGCTATTTGATCTCTAGATTTGCCTTCGAGCCATTTTCTAATAACCTCAACTTTTATTGACCTTGGTATTTTGGCGCCCATCTTTGGGTATATTAGTAGATATGAGTAAAGCTGTTAATAAATAGTGTAAAACACCATTAAATTATTCGCAGACGCTTAACATGATGAGGCGTTATGAATGAGCGTAGAAGCCATTTGACGACTATTTGACCATCATTTGACGATCCCTTGACGGCAATTCGAAGACGATCTGACGGCTATTTAACGGGAATGAAACTGAGCGTGCTCTTTATTCCAATGATTGACAAACCTCTGCTTATTCTCTTCTATTTTAGAACATAAATTTAGAGTAAAATAAACCGTAAACTTGTCACCAATTTTACCGCATTCTCTGCAGTCATCTGTATAGGATCTTGAGAAATTATGTGCCTCTCCTACTACGCAATTTGGAGGATTAATGATTTCAAGCCACCATCGTAGCCACGTAATTGACATAGGTACGGGTAGTTCTTGATGTTCTCCTAGTCGTTTAGCCCACTTAGGTGAGATATCGCTGAAGGTTAGCCCTTCTTGTTGGTGTTTGGTCTTTTCAAAAGCAACTTGCTTTTGCCCCATAATATAATATTGTTTATCATTGTATTTGAAAATTGCTAAGTCTCTGTTAACGTTACCTACTACGACTACAGGTGCATTCAGTTATAAATTGAATTAATTTGAAGAATAGTGAAGGGTATGAATTCGCTAACTTACACCTGCAGGTGAATGTCTAGCTTCGCTATGCTCCATTCTAGTGTGAGCATTTAGTATTTCAATACTATCAAAAATTATGTTGCAAATATTACATCGATGCTGTTTTACGTTTTTGGGTGTCGAAGGAGCTGATGCAGACATAGGATCTTACTAATAATATATGGAGCAACTATAGTTATGTTTTATGTTCCTAGTAGTGAAACAAACAATGCTTAGCAAATCTTGGTATCCCATTAACTGGAGGCATGTCAATGGGCTTTGCTACAGGGTTCCTGAAAGGTTAAGATAAAATGAAGTTTTGTTTGTTCTCTAAAATAACTCAAGACCGACCACACTAGGTTTTTCGAGGATATTATCGGTTACAACTTATTAACTACATTCGTGATAGGATTTGTAATGTCCAAGTTTCCTGCAGCAATCACTACCGCTAGCCTAATCACAATTATTAGTGTGACTGTCTCCACAATTCCGATTTTGACGTATGCACAACATCAAACGAATTTTGTTGCAAGTCTAACTGGCAAGAACACGGTACCGCCAGCTAGTGCAACAGGAACAGCTAAATTCAATTTAAATCCAAATGGAACCTAGTCTTATGAGCTGGATCTTGTAAATATAAACCAGGTTATTGGCGCTCCTGTTAGCCTTAAAAATGGAACTGAATTGGTAGAATTACTTAACCTTTATGCAACAACGGGAGGAGGCAACAAGCAACAATCAGCTTATCCTACTGGACCGGTCAATGGAAAATTGGTAAGTGATGTTATCACAGCCGCTAAACTAGATGGCCCACTTTTCGGAAAAAATGTTACAGATCTAATTAATTTTATGAAGAATGGGTCGGCATATGTAACTGTTCGCACAACGCAGCACCAACAGGGAGAAATCCGAGGACAAATACTTCCATCGTCAGCTGCTGCAACGAATGCTACTACTGCAGCTGCTCCTGGATTGAATAAGACTGCTGCAACGAATGCTACTACTACTGCAGCTACTCCTGGATTGAATAAGACTGCTGCAACGAATGCTACTACTACTGCAGCTGCTCCTGGATTGAATAAGACTGCTTCAACGAAAGCTACTACAACTACAACTACAACTAC
>DAOM01000256.1 GCA_002501855.1 Candidatus Nitrosopolaris nunavutensis | reverse complement strand
GGCCTAGTCCCGCTGTAGTGACAACAACGGCATTTTGTCGTCTTTGATTTTTCGATTAACCTGCGTTCTTTCTCAGGGTCAAAATTCTTCCGTGAAGCCAGCATAGCTATCAATTCAGTTGAAACAATCGGCGTCCTTCTTTGCAATATTGATTCAAGATGTTCCTCCAAGTCCTCTAGTCGTTCCATACCTAACGCCGAGTCTAAGGTTTCGCTGGTCATTTAGTGACCTCCCTTAGCTTATTGCACTGTAGACATTCGAAAAATGTCTTTATTTCCTCAACTCGGTCAGTTCGCCTGCCGAATCCGTAGGCTTTCCATTTGTGTTTGTTACACTTTATGGTTGTGAAATTTCATATGTTGGTAACGCCTGGTGTTTACAGGCCAATAAAGTCGTTTAATGAGCTAGTATTGAGCAAAGAGGAAGATTTAGGTTCTCTCCTACCCGATCTTCGTTAGTTTTACTATATTTTTCGTATTAATTTTATATACCTGTCTTATTTCTTGAAATCAACGACATCACATTATATGTTATATGTTATAACATATAATGAATCAGCGTGTTTTAAAGAAAAGGTTCTTTGAGGTAAAAATAAGTTAGCTAGGGATTCCCAGTCACTTTCTTTTGAAATAAGGGAATCCTAGATATCAACACCATTAATACGATCCCCACAAATAGATATATGAACCCATAAAATGCTATTACTGCAGCTGATTCTTGATTTGGAGAAAGAATCAACATTGCAGAACCAGAAAACGGCACTATAACAGTAATGAGCACTCCTGCTATGACAATGTTCATGATCCTATCTTGGGTATTTTCTGAAGGTTTTTGTCTTAAGGAGTAAATAGTCAGAAGTATTAGAACTCCTGCTATCACTGTTGCATCGGCCTGGAGTAGGGTATTATCGTCAAGAACCATTGATAGGATGACAGTGCTACTTCTGCAATAAAAGCCTAATAATTCTCTATAATAAACCCGCTGTCCTTCTGCTGTAGCTGTATCGCTGACTATCCTCACATATGCTGCCGTTCCTCTTTTACTTATCAATAGGGAGGATATGATCATTTGTGGCTCCTGATCCTTCTACCATGAATTTAGCAGTAGCTAATTCGTATGGCCCCTCCAGTACTGTTCGTGATCGGTCTTTCCCTGGGCGATGAAATATGCCTTATGAAAGGACTTAGAGAATGGAGTTTATATAAAACATTGCCATGTTACTTATAAGATTATGTTTTTCCGTAAATGATTTATTGTCTTTTCTCTAGGGATCAAGAAAGATATAGTAGAATAATGGTGTTGAGACAACAGTATCTTATTATATAATATAGAAAATCATACAGACGATCGGTTTATCAAATATGAGCTGCGTTCAACATTTTAGGATATTAAGATGGACATCCACTATCGGCCGTACACAGAAAGTAAGTGTTAGCCATAACAGTTTTCGACCTTTTTTCTCAAATCAACAAAATGTATTCCCTTCTGTGATTAGACAGATACCCGACATGATAAATGATCATGAGTCAAAGCAATATCATTTGAGCGGAGCATAAAAGATGCTTAATAATACTCCTAACACTGAGGGTAGTACTAACGTGAATGTCTCGATAACTGTCGGAGAGGTAAAGGTACAGTTTAACGGTTCTCCTGATTTGGTCTTGACATCTGTCATTAACTTCATGACAAAACAAGTTCCCGCGATCGATTTGGCTAGGAAAATTTCGTTAAGTTATGCAGTTACCGAGCTTATTGATCTATTTTCGAACTTTATTAAAATAACCCCAGAAGGTCCGCGAGTAATCCTAGAGCACGAAGAATTTGGGATGAAAAAATTGTCGGACAAAGAGAATGTTGCGCTGCACTTGGTAGCAGCAAAAATTGCAAAGGATCTTGGCAAGGTGTCTAATGATGCAAGGCAATTGTCTGAAATTCAATTCGTAACGACGTTGAACCCAAAGTCTGTCAGCTCAAGGCTCTCGGAATTGGTTAAGGCAGGACACGTGCTAAGGGACAGCACAACAGATGGAAATGAATCTTCCGCCTATAAAATTACTACTTCTGGTATTCACTGGTTGAACTCAATGCTCGCTAAAAGGGTAAAATGATAGACGAATCTTATTGTGACGGCAATTCAGAAGGCGGCTTTCTCTGGATGTATTGATAATTTCTCATTGTTCCTTTTCTGGTAAGAATATTTTCCCTTACCATGTCCGTAAGTGAATGAGAAACCGCAGTCCTATCGTAATTAAAACCCCGCCTTGACAGCTCCTCATGAACCTCCCCTAGTGGTTTTTCAGCCCCAAAATATCCTTCGTCCCACAGCGATTGGAGGAGGCCTCTACATGTTATCCCCCCCCTTTGCGCCATCTTGTTTTGCAGAGTGACTGGATTTGTCATCTGTCTTTGAATGATAACATTTGAATGGACCTGCTCAGTTAGAGTATCAATCTGCCTTCTTAATTCTGCAATTTGAGTACTGAATTCCGAGTTAATGCTAACTGAACTATCGATCCCTGACAGCACATTTTCAACCACCTCTTTCACTTTTTTCTCGATACAGCTGATTTCCACCTCCCAGTCGCGGTGTTTTAATCTAATTCTAACTTCATCCGATGAAGGTGGTGATTCATTCATTAACAGTGATATAAAACGGTGAAATTTCTATCACATAAACTTGTTGCTGAGCAAGCCCATCTTGTGCATGTTGCACAACATTAATAACTATCCATGTTATATTGTTGCACAACATGAATATTCAATTGAATTCGGCCGAGATTGACTTTAATGAATTTCAACGTAGTTTGGACGAGTCAATAGGAGGAAGCCTGTCATTGAAGTTGCAGAATGTTCTTAACGGGAAAAAGATTGTCTTTAGCTGTTACGAGAAAAATCATGTACCACTCGGAGGATGGGGGATCAGATGTAATCCAGGTTGTGAAAAAACAATAAAGCCGATCCGGCCCGTTAATGAGGCTGCACTAGTAGCCGCAGTCGATTCCAGCAGCATCAGGATAGCCGAAACTGAAGACGGTTCTCTGTACGCCATAAAAAGTGGGATTGCATTCGCTATTAACGGTCAGGCAATCATGCACTTCAAAATAGGTCCCATCTTGGTTTATTTAAGCAAGGAGACTATTAAGACCTCCGAACTTGACCACAGACTCGCAAAGTTGGTTCTTTTTGATGGAGAATCGGCTAGAAGACTGATTAGGCTACGAGTTGAACGTGCTATACAGATAAAGCTTTCAAATCATTTTATAAAATCTATAATCGTTGTTGACGGAGCATTAAAGTCGTCGCCCTTTGAGAATAAAAACCAAAGCATTACAACGGTAGCGGAGAATTGTTCTGTTCGTAAGAACGTATTGTTGGGAATCAGCAAAAGCACCTCCTTTAAGCTTCTAGATAAAGTCTCGGCACCTCTCACAAATATCAATGAGGCTGCGTATATGGACATTGAAATGATTATCCAGAGCCTAAGCAGAAGCACTATAGGAAATAACCTCCTTGTAAAGCTTGGAAATAACAATAGTCCTATCCTGCGTGCAGATATTGTTTGTCCCGAGGGCGATATAGACAACTCAATTGGTAAATTGCTAACAAATGATTCAATGGGTGGAGGCTATCCTGAAACATTAAGGCTTGCACACCATGTCTCAACATTTAGTAATACAGAGATCGCGTGTCTTAGAGGCCACCTCTTGAGCAACTATGATGTGACCGAGCTGCCATCAGAAGATATCCGTAAAACTCTGCTAGGGTCTATTCCGGCATGAAAGTCCTAACAAAAAATAGCAATGAACTTGTAATACTGGCAATGAAAGGTGATGCTGTCAGCAAGGGTGACTATCTCTTGATCGAGGACGGAAAGTTGAACAGAAAAATGATAGCTCAGATTTATGATGAGGAGTATCTTTCGTCCCAGTCGTTGATTGAAGATATTATCAGGGATGAAGTAATAACTGCATCGAGTACGGAAAATTTACATGACCCGCTCAACATCGCAAACCTATCAAGACTGATCCGAGATGCGAGGTTATTCCGTACTAAAATACGCGGAACTATAGATGCATCAGGCAAACTATCAAGCGATGTGACGTGGATCCCATCAAGGGTATATTCCAAACTAAGGCGCTTAAGCATCACTGAATTGAACGAGTCTCTCGGAAAGACGGGAATCTTTCCTATTAAACTAGGCAGAACCAGAGGAGATAACGAAGATTTTGAAATATATGCTGAGGATCTTGACGGCAAACTAAATATCGTTACCGGTAAAAAGGAATCTGGCAAATCACATCTTTCAAAGATTCTTATAAAGACACTCGTGCAGCACGGCGCCTTTGTGATTGTATTTGACTTGAATGATGAGTACGGCGGATTAGCAACCAACTATGATGGATCTCCCTCCTCGCTAGCAAATCAGGTCAAGATACTGCAAGCGGGAAAGGGATTAAGTTTCTCTCTAGCATACTGTGGCAAGGCGGCTATCTCCAATGTACTCAAGAATGCGCTCGATACTCCAGCTGCATCAATGCGAGAATTCTTCCGAATCTGGGATTGGCTTGAAAACAGGGATAACCTAGAGATCGAAGCTTTCGGCAACGCGATCAATACATGGAATATTAACGAGCTAGTACGCGATGCGCTGGTTTCAAGGTTCCACGTACTGCAGGCATCTCGATTATTTTTACAAAATCGTGCAGATGGACTTAAATTCGAAAATATTTTTTCAAATAAAAATAAAGGCGCGGTAATCGTGGTGAGCATGGCCAGGATAATCCCCTTGGTGAGACGCATGGTGGTAGAGTTGGTCCTAAATAAGTTGGTTGACTTGCTAGAGAAGGAAATAATTCCTCCGATCTTTCTGTTTGCAGAAGAAGCCCATTTGTATATTCGGGAAACATACTGGGAGGATATCATAACTAGGATGAGACATTTTGGAATCTTTCCAACTTTTATCACGAACCAGCCAGATGCTATTGGCGACGGAATTTACCGACAAGCAGACAACATATTTTTGTTCAACTTTACGAATGACGTAGACTTGGACAAAATATCAAAAGTATCTTTAGCTGATAACGATACGGTCAGATCAATAGTAAAGACATTGCCTCATCGTTGCTGCCTGGCCATAGGTAAGGTTGTCTCCGATCTACCTATCGTTTTAGAAATCGCAGCACTTGGAGTGTTAGCGCTCGGAGAAACAAAGAAATTCTTTAAAACCTAAATCAGCTAGTTATCACGCAGACCTAACGGCAGCTTCTCCATGTTTTTTTGTTCCTATGTCAACTGCGTCATTGACGGGTGATATAAAGATCTTGCCATCCCCAGCGGAACCTGTGCTCACCGTGGTTAGTATCGTGTTCACCACTTTTTCGACTTCAGAATCTTCAACAACCGTAAGTACATTGGCTCTAACTGAGAATTCAGAGACATATCTTGCTGTCCCCCTACTACTCTCCACCACCGGCTTTGCACCTTTGCCCCGGCCCCTTGATTCGAAAATAGTGCAACCACCTACTCCGGCCTTTTTCAACGCTTCATTTAGTTCTAAAACCTTTTCGTTACTGATAATGGCTTCTACGCGTTTCATGTTTTGCTATAAAAAGATGTAATACTAAAAGCTTTTCTTCCGAAAGATTAAGTCAATGAACTCATGATAGGTGAAATGTATTTGGACAAGTTTCATACTTCTGAATCCGAAGAAAGAGAGTGTCTAAGAGGGTTACAAACCGAGGCGCTCCATACTCCTGGCTCGGATGTATCCGTGATGATAGCCGATTTGCAATTACACAGCGTAGAATGTGGCTATTTGATTTACAGGGTATGCTCGTAATTGCGAAAGGGGCATTTTACAAGTTTAAGTGCGGTGTTGACCACGCAATATAGATATCGTGATCACCTTCAGGCAAACGCTTAAGAATAATCTTACAACCATTTGATATCCCTTGAGTAGATCCCACTACTCAATTCCCACTTTGGAGTCTTGCTGTATATGCAAGACGACCTCAAACCTGTTCAGAGGGACACGAAAAGGTCTTATTCATCGCTTTTCTTAGTTATCTCATCAATATGCCAATAGTTACAGTCTCAATGTTTGGTGGTAGAACACAAATAGAAAAGGACCGTCTGGCAGAAGCAATTACTGAAGATGTAACAAGAATACTGAAGGTACAGAAAAAAGAGGTAATAGTAGTGATTGAAGAAGCACCTCGTGGAAATTGGTATTCTGCTGGTGTTCGTTTATAGCTCCACTATATACATTGCAGAATTTGAAGTGCTACTAATTAAAAATACTCGTATTGTTCGCGATTTAGTTTACGATACTTCTCATAGTTAGTATGACCAGCGACATAAGTTGAAATTTTCCACAGTTACATATTGTATTCCTGCATAGGACCATTGATGGAGACAACCGGACGATTCATTTTTGATGAACAATCAGAGATATCGAAGAAGGAAGATTCTGAAGTCTATTAATCGCGGAGTAAAAAGGTTAACAAAGACCCATATCGTGAGTATGGTCATAGGTGTCATAGGTGTGCTAGTCTCATTAGTCTTACCTTCTAATTGTTCGCGTCACATGAACATCAGTATCTTCGCGGTTCCAACATGCGTCAAATAATGGTAAAGGTGTAGTATCATGACTTCGACCGGTAGTATTGAATTGTAAGAAGTAGAAAATTTTTCCCTGTCTGAAAAGGAAATAATAATAATCGTGGTGACCTTCGTTCGAGCCCAAATTAATTTATCTGATGGGAGTTCAAATATAATCTAGTACTGCAGACAGCAGAACCTTCTGAGACTGGTTTTGTCTGGTTAATACACAGAAACAGTAAGCTCCTTTACATGTAGTAAGCCACTTACAGAATAATTTCAATATTAAGATAATGCAAAGTCAGTATTCAGATAATACGGACTTGAGGGTATCTTAATTTCTAAAGAGATAAGTAATCCTGCTACGCTTTTGAGGTTGTTGGACAGTAGTGGCTATTACGCAATTCTAGGTGTTTCTGAGCAGGCCACATATCCCGAGCTGAAGAAGGCGTATAGACGTTTGGCAAGAAAGTACCATCCTGACAGGAACAATTCCTCTCATGCTGAGAGTATGATCAAAAAAATCAATGCTGCTTACGAAATTCTTTCCGACGATGATAAGAAGCGCAAGTATGATAAGACAGACTTCGAAACGGAATTGGACGAAGAGGAGATCCGCTCTAATGTGCAGCATAATGTTTCGGAAACTAATCGGATTTACTCTAATTACGAGAGCAATAGTAGGAATTACGATGCGTCCGATAAACAATACGACTACAGAAAGAAATATACTAAAGTGCAATCAACAGCTTCAAACTTTTTGGATACTCCAAAAGGTCGATTCCAGATAACTATTGAAGATTCACTTTGCTTGGCATTTGGCAGTTGTGAAACTCTTGCGCCCAAGGTGTTCGTTTTAGAAAAAAACAAGAGAATAAATCCAAAGGTAAGAGTAGAGTCTGAGACTGGGGCAAACTTCGAATCAATACTCGCCGCGGCCCAAACTTGCCCTACAAAAGCAATTAAGATTATAGATAGATATACTGGCGAACAAATTTATCCATAATTTTATGGTTTATGCTACAGTCTAGAATGGAATGTTGATTTCTGTATCTCGTAAGAATTAAGCATGGTCTCTGACAAAGTCTTTGTCCGACCTCAATGTGCCCTTGACCATGATCAGTTTTCTGATGTGAGATGGATGCAGTTGTACTATGGCTTATCAGCACATTTTGCTGTAATCCTACGAACATACAGTCCACAGTATACTCATTCTAATTTTTTGTATTTTGCCTTCATAGATCTACTAAACTCGATAAGTTCGTTGAGGGTAGGACTTCCTCTAGTTTCTTCTTTCGTTGTTTTAATAGAGCCGTTTGCCAGGAATAATGATTCAAAATCGTCTTTGCCTAAAATTTTCATCGCACAAAACGTTCCAAGAAAGGCATCTCCTGCGCCAACGGTGTTCGTCACTTTGAAACCCTTTCCTGCCACATTTATAGTCGGCATTGATCTGATATCGTCATTTTTTCCAAAAATACAACCTTTCTCTCCTCTGGTTATTATTACTTGCATATTCTTATTCTTGGTAGCAAGCGTTCGACACGCCGTTCTACCATATTAGTCAACGATGATATATGCTTGACCAGAGAAAGCTTCTTTAGTAAATTGAACTTGAACTGCTGTAGTACTTTTTTTATTCCGTTCTGGACTGGATAGCTGTTCTAACACTATGCGTAGAGCCATCGCGAAATATATCCCCATAGACGTGATTCATGGATAATGGTTTCGTTTTGCGCCCCCGGCACAAATTTACCAATATAACGTAGTAGGTTATAAAATTCATAATATTATAGATAAAGACCCCATACAAACACACGGCATTCCACTTAGTGTGTAGGACAAGTCATAATAATTTATTGTAGAGAAGAGTTAAAATTTAATAAGTATTTATCTTTGTATTATCTACTGGTAATTATATGGCAACTAAAACGAAACCCACGGGAAAAAAGAAGGGGAAGCAGACAAAATCAGCTAAGAGGTCTAGAGCCACTCCGAAGAGGAAGGTATCTAAAGCACAAAGTACAAGGAGGCCAAGCAGTAGGGGCACCAGTGTCACGCGTACAAAAAAAAGTTCCCGACAGCCAAAGAAATCCACCCGGAGTGTTAGAACGGTCTCACGTAAGGAACGACCGACTGGATTAGAGAGCACAAAATCATCGTTAGAGCCTACGACGAGAATTTACGAAAGTCATGAGGTCACAGCCGTCGGTTCAACCGTGGACGAGCGCGACGAGGATGAGAATATAACAACCTCGACGGTATCTCCATCTGAGGAAAGCGACGAGAACTCGAACGATAGTAGCGCATTGCTGGACTGATGTAACTAATAACATACACTCCTGAGGTACCACCGCTAGATTAACATGATACTAGAAAGAAGCAGTCTCTCCCTTCAGAACCAATTATGTTATGCAATCTTCTGCATACTATTTATCTCTTAAAACGGCATCTGAGATTCGAACAAATTATGGCAAAACACACAATACTTTTAGTCAAAGCACGATATATACACATTAAGCTCTTGGGACGGATATGATGAAATCAAATCTCACCGACTTTACTAAACGGGGATTTGTACGATTAATAAAACCTTTTGAGAGTTCGACCGATGATTTAATCAAAATAACTAGAGCATTTGGAATTGCGCTTAAGACTCATGTCGGAGAGTTCAGAGATGAAAACAAAATCGAACCATATATCAATCATCCATTGAAGGTGGCTCTAGTTATCACGGAAGAGCTGCGTATATACAATGCAGACCTCGTATGTGCGGCTCTTCTTCACGATACGACACTTAAAGATGATGGTGAATTGAAGAATGATTTCGGTGAAGTCATACATGATATAGTTCACCTTGTTGCAATGCCAATAATAGGAAATGAAGAAAGAGAAAAAACGCTGGACAAATACTTCTACAATATCGCAAACAGCTCTGTACTTATTCGATATTTGATCCTAGCAGATAGGCTTGAGAACGTTAGAGCTCTAAAAAATGCCGTTCACAAGAATAAGATCCTGCGATATAAAGAAGAAACTCAAAAGTACATAATACCCATAGCAGAAAAGACCAATGAAAACATCGTATTTAAATTATCCATTGCACTCTACGAACTCAAATAGGCCAAGTGCGCGTGAGCCTTACGTCCGATCGATTTTTTTATCATTATTGTTATGGTTGCACCAGTGGCTAGTAGCCACGCTACAACCACAGGTGGGACATCGTCTTAATTTCATACTCTTGATAAGAACCCTTTTTTAATAATTACCTGTTAATCCAGCTTCGTTAAGATGCCTTCTCTTTACAATAGCTTCGTATTAATACCACTCTATGTGCCTATATCTTTCCCAGCTTCTTGACATATTTTTTGTATGCCTCCAGATATGATTTCTTGTCTCCTATGTCAATAAATCCTGATTCTATTTTAAACCCTTTTACAAGTCTATCTTGTTCAAGAGCTTTTCTTACTGCATCGTCCATTCCGAAGGCGCTTGACTTGGGCACAAGTTTGAGAAATTCCGGCTCCATAACATAACAACCGATGTTAATTAACCCCCTCACCTCTGGTTTTTCTCTCCATCTGATGACTCGGTTTCTTTGCCTTTGTTTTTCTTGTTGTTTTTCACCTGCTCCTTCTTTTCCATCATTAATATCTATGAACCCATACCTCAGATTTGTTTTATACGAGAGTAGTGCCATTGAAATAAATGCTTTAGAACTCTTATGTTCATGTATCATCTCATCAAGATCAAATTCGTAAACCGCATCTCCGTAGAGACAAACGAAGGTCTCATCTAAGAATTTCTCTGCTGTTTTTAATTGTCCTGCGGTAGCAAGAGGTCTATCCGACCTGGCATAGTCTATCTTGATACCGAATCTACCACCATCTTCAAAATAATCTTCAATCGTCCTATGAAGATAGCTCACGCAGAGAATAATATGGTCAATTTTACCATTGCTATTACTATTACCACTTGTAACCCACTCAATTATGTGCTCAAGTAATGGCTTATTACCTAAAGGCAACATCGGCTTAGGAATAAAGAATGTGTATGGTTGTAATCTTGTCCCTAAGCCACCAGCTAAAATTACTGCTTTCATGTATATTGGTATAACGCCGCCCTCTCTACTACCTGTGGTTCATTAATGGGACATATATATAAAAGGTGAAATGTTTTTCGTCCGTCCTCCTCTGTTCGTTCTTTTAATACCTTTCGTGACTCTACATTGCTAATAATCTGTATTTGACACACCGAACTCTGATATTTTTTTCTACCATTTATCAGTATGTATTTATGGCCTAATTCAGAGCTCATTCCTATGACCAGCAGGACACATGAGGAAGCCCAAAAAAACAAAGAAAAATGTCTAAGAATACTTGGAGTGTCGCCAAGTATACGTTACGCCGGAAAAATGAACAGGTTTGGACGAACTCTTGGAGGACAGCTTCGTAAAGGGGTAGTACCTTTGTTCAAACCAGACGAAGCCCGCAATGAGAACTTTCTTGAGGCGACAAGGAACCAGCTACGCAGAACCTTTGAACACTCTATCGGCAAGACAGAGTATACTTTGACTGAAAATGAAAAGGTCAAAATCCTTACGTTGCCTAACGAAGCTTTCTTTTATTATGTCACTCTAGATAAGGATACGAGTCCAGAACAGATTTACAAAATCATCGGTTCACTAAGAGAGATAGTCAAAGAAGAGCACAATTAAACTTGCTCGTGTATTCGGTCTTGCTAGGATTCTTTGTAGTATCGGTGGTAGGTAAATTCCGTTAGCGTAATCTTATCCTATCCTCTTCGCTAAGTAGAGCGTTACGGTGAGTCCACGATCTAATTTCCGTTCAACGGTTGATTTTTGCGAACGCTTTAAGTCTTCGGCACATTTCTTTATCGTGGGAAATAGATGGATGATAAGGGTCTGCAAGTATCACTTCGTACCAAAAGTAACGGCCATCTTTGTGAAGGTAATAAGACCCCAGACTCTCCATGTTTGGAAAGCTTTCGAGAACTCTTCGTTCAGCAACACGCTGCATACTTATTCCTTGTTTGATGTGTACAACACCGAGGTGTTTTGGTCTTCTGCCTGAAACCGGTCTTTGCTTCCTCATACCTCCCCTGCCTACTCTTGCCCGCACCAAAATGATACCTTGTTTTGCTTTGTAGCCCAATTTCCGCGCTCGATCTAGCCTGCTCGGTCTTTCGATTCTTTGTATAGCATGTTCCGTTCTCCATGTAATTGCTTTCGACTTTAGTTCATCAGTATTAAGCTTCCACATTTTGAGCCATGTTGCAGCCATGTAGCCACGCATATTGTTCGTAGATGATTCGATGACCCTTAATATCTGTATACAAGATGAATTATCGATCGACATCCCTCGTTGCACAGAATATCTACGCGCTTAGACGTACATATTCAATTTTTGATAAAGTGGAACGCATAATTCACCAATTGAGACACTATAAGCAGCTTAAACCCTAAGCGTCATATTTACCGACTAACTACTCACCAAATCAGATTGGTTTTCGTACATGATCTGTATTACCTTTTCTGCAATGACTGTAGACGCAAGTTCCTGTGACTCTTTGGTCTGTGAGCCTATATGAGGTGTACATATTACATTTGACAGCTCTATAAGCAATCTATTCGTTGGTGGTTCGATCTCAAATACATCTAACGCCGCGCCTGCAATTCTATTAGCCTTTAGAGCTTGGTATAACGCATTTTCATCGATGACCTCACCACGCGAGGTGTTAATGACGTATGTTGTTGGTTTCATCTTTGCCAAGAGTTCTGCATTTAACATGTGTCTCGTTTCAGATGTTAAGGGTACATGACAGGAAATAAAATCAGCACTCTCTACCAATGTATTAAGATCAGTTTTAATCAAGCCTACTTCTTTGATATAATCTTGATTTATAGGAAAAATGTCATATCCAATGACGTTCATACGCAGCCCGCGTGCAATACGTCCTACATTCCGACCTATGTTTCCTACACCAATAAGCCCCAGATACTTTCCCCTTAATTCTATACCTATCAAATTTTTCTTTATCCAATTCCCCTTCTTCAGTTCACTGTCTGCTCGTGTAATGCTCCGAGCAAGAGCTATCATGTTGCCTATAGCGAGTTCGGCCACTGCGTTAATAGCTGCCTCGGACGCGTTGATTACGCGTATGCCTTTGACTTTGGCACTATCAACATCTATATTGTCGAGACCAACGCCTACACGTGCAATAATTTTTGCGTTAATTGCTGCGTCTATAACTTCTCGACTAATTTTTGTTCTGCTTCTGACAACGATGACTTCATAATCTTTGACCCTAGAAATGAGATCATTTGTCTCGATTTGAGGACAATAGTCCACAGTCATTCCTGCTTTTTTTAAGGTAGAAAGGCCAACATTATCTATTGGGTCACAAACCAGAACCTTGCCAGTAATATGCACATGGCTTGGAGATTCCATGTACTTATATAATTATTACTTAATTATGTGCATAACGCAATGCATTCAAAATTGTTATATTATCAAACACTGTTAAGTCTGCTGTGAATACTTGAACGAAATTCTCCAGTTAGACAATGTCAAGAAGTATTTTCCCATTAGGAGAAGTATCAAGGATATGTTCCGTAAGAACAACCAGTCTTATGTCAGGGCTGTCGACGGTGTAAGTTTAACAATAGAGAAGGGAAAGGCATTTGTCGTTGCTGGCGAGTCAGGATCCGGTAAGACTACTTTAGCGAGGATTATTCTACGTGCGATTGAGCTTGACAGCGGTTCGATAGTTTTTGATGGAGATGACATTACAAAATATGAAGGCAACAAATTGAAGAAGTTTCGCACAAATGTACAAATGATACATCAAGATCCTTATACCTCGCTCGATCCTCGAATGAGAATATTAGATATAGTCATGGAACCTTTGAATATTCATAATAAGAACAAGTCAAAACAAGAAAGAATCGAGGACGTATTAGGATCTCTGGAGGAGGTACGATTAGAGCCTGCTACAGACATTGCTGAAAAATTTCCAAACATGCTTTCCGGAGGTCAGCGACAGAGAGTATCTATAGCTAGATCGCTCGTTCTCAAACCAAAGTTAATTTTGGCCGATGAGCCGGTATCAATGCTTGATGTTTCTGTAAGGGCCGAAATACTTGAGTTAATGAAAAATTTGAAAGACAGGCTTAAACTTTCATACCTATATATCACGCACGATCTGTCTACTGCCAGATATATCGGTGATGAGATCGGGATTATGTATGCTGGGAAGATAGTTGAAGCAGGACCAATAGAACAAGTCTTACTGAATCCGCTTCACCCATATACGCAGGCGTTGTTAGACGCAATTTCGGAACCTGAACCACAGAATTTGGAAAAGGAAAAAATCATCCGCATTAAGCAGGGCGAGACAAGAGACAGACCTCATACCGGTTGTAGATTCATTCATAGATGTCTTTATTCTATGGATATCTGCAAAAGTGATCCCCTATTAGGTGGTGAGGAAGACAACCATTATGTATCGTGCTTCATTTACCCTGTGTAGCAGCAAGCCAAAATCTTAGTATATCAAGTGGATCAAGTATGTAATCCGATCTAACTTTTTGATACTTCATGAGTTGCCTAAATTAGCGAATTTGTGAGGTTCCGTTGATCTTTTATCCGATTGAATTTTTGGGTATTGTTTATAACCCTTCATGTGCCTTGGTTCCGCTGATTCTTACTATCTCTATTCAACGTTACGACCGCGTTCTCAAAGCCTGTCCCATAACCCATAACTACCGAGAAAATTAGCAACAAGGACATATTGCATTAGTATGCACTTGCCTCAGATCTTATCTCTTCGAGAGGAAGTTGGCTCGGATGCTTATACCTTACAACTTGAGATACTCCGTCCCGGGAATAGACACCATATATCATGCTTGCTTGAGCCACCGTAGCATCTTTCAAAGTAACCAGAAGCATCTGATTGTCCTTCGATCTTTCTAACAAGACCTTAGATAATCTTTCAGTATTTTGAGCATCAAGATGAGCATCGACCTCGTCCATTAGATAGAATGGGGACGGTTTAAGTGACTGGAGTGCCAAAAGAAAAATTATAGCAGCCATCGTCTTCTCTCCCCCTGACAAAGCAGTGGACTCGCGTCCTGTTTTGCCTTGGAATTGAACCATTAACATTATGCCCTCTGAAAATTCGACTTCCTTATTCTCTACTTCTAACCAGGCAGTTCCACCTGTTACTTCGGAGAAAGTCTGTCTTAAGTTACTATCAACCTTCTCAAATGCTTCCATGAAAACATTCTTCTTTTCCGTAACGATTTCTTCGATAAAGAGGACAATCGAGTGACGTTCCTTTTCCAACAGATTTCTTTTAGTCGACATACCTCTATATCCGTCAATTACTTCTACGTAAACTTCATCGGCGAGTAGATTGATTCGAGTTTTTATTGTATCAAACTCGGCTGTTAATTCTCCTATAATCGTATCAACGTCAAACGCCTCTAGCAAATCTTCGCATCCGAGCAACCTAAGATTATTGATTAGAGATGATTCCTCGGAATTAAGATCCGATATATCTTTACCCACTAATGCAATATCTTTTTCAAGGGAACTATTTTCTTTGGAAAGCTTTCTTTCATTTTCCTTTAGCGCCTTTATTTTTTGCTCGTATACTTGTAACTTACCAACTGAAGTTCCTGCAGAATCTATTACTTGCTGTTCTCGGTCTCTCTCCATTTGAAGCCTCGATTCGATAGAAGCCATATTAAATTTTAATTCATCCGCTTGGACAATCTTCTCTTTCCTTTCAGTTTCTAGTTCACTAGTTTCCTCTTTCAAGGTTTTTAATCGTTCCACTGCCATTCCAATCTCATTTTTCAGTACTTGTGAAGATGTAAGTATGTCTTGTAAGTCAAGATTGTCTGCATCTATAGAACCTAAAATTTGACCCCTTTTTGCATTCATTTGTCCTAATTGGCTTCTGATAGAAACATCGGCCACGCCTTCCATTCTTTGGCAAACACGCTCTATCGTTAACCCGACCAATGCCAAGCGTCTGCGCCATCCATCTAACTCGAGTGTTATGGATTCATATTGCGAGTGAACGGTAATATCTTCCAAAGTAAGTTGCTCAAGTTTTTTTTCGTCTTCATGAACGAGCATCGCTAAATTAGAAATTTGTGTACCTAAATTAGCTATTTTTCTCTCTATTTCAAATTTTTCAGATTCTGAACGATCGATTCTTAGTACAATTTGTCTGAGGTCATTATCTTTCTCCTCAATTAATCTCCTCAATTTAGTTAGCAAATTTCTTAGAATGTCAATAGAATTACTGAGAAGAAGTGCATGCGTTAGATCAGAAATTGTAGACCCAAAATCTGCTGACATAGATGCTACTGAAGGTTCGAAAAGCTCTCCCCCTACCGAGACCGCTCTGCAGCCCTCTCTAGCTAAAAGGTACGCAGAAGTCGGATTCTTCACAAGAGCGGTATTTCCAAAAAGGAAATCTGGCAGTTCCTTGTAGTCAGAATTTACGAAATCAGCAAGGCTACCAACTATATTAGGATCACCATCAGGAATGTAAGACCTTTTAACATTACGCACAATCTCCAATGGAATGACCTTAAGGCGTGGCAATTTTGTTTTTTTAGCATATTCAGCAATCGAGATCATCGATTGGACACTGTCGACGACAAATGCTTTCATCCATTCTGAACCCGCCGCTAGAACAGCCCTCTCGTAATTTTTGTTCCACGTTATTATATTGTGGACCAGTCCCTCGATTCCAAACTCATTCGACATCTTCATCAATTCCGCTATGGCAATATCTTCGGTCATGGCATTTTTGGCGGTGGAAGCCTTTACCTCGTATTTTATAGTAAAAGTGTCTGCGGTTGACAGGAGGTTCGTCGATGTCTTGAGATTGGTTTGTAAAGTGGCTTTCATTTTTTTTAGGTTATCAATCAGGCCGCTCGCAGTATCCAATTTAGCCTTCTCGGAGTCTAGGGTGATGCAAAGATCGTTATGGAGTTGGTTGTTTTTCTCAATATTAGTTTTTAACTCTAGATTTCCTGAATCAAGGCTGTTGGCTCTACCTGTCACTATTATCATTTTTTCCTCCAACCTAGCTATTGAAACGTCTAGATGGTTCTTAACTTCATGTAGCTTATTGTGCCGGCCTTCTAGTTTTCCTCTGATTTCAGCATATCTATTGGCACTCGTTGACAATTCGTCTATCTGCGAACTCATCGCAGCTAAATCAGATTTTAGAATAGATAACCTTCCATACCTTTCATCAACACGGGTTTTCTTTTCCTCTATCTGGAGATGTAAATTCTCTATTTTCTGGTTAATATTTTGCTTTTCTATCTCGAGAGAAGCAATGCGCCTTTCAATCTGAATCAATCGCTGTTCTGTCTCCTTAATCAATGCTCTTTTCCTTTCCGAATCGTAAACTAAATGTGTTACACTAGTTCCTATTTCCATTTTAGTCCTAGTTGCAATATCCGCTTCTTGGATAAGTTTTAGCTTTTCTGACTCCATCTTCTCTACTTCTGAATTGTTTTTTTCTATCTGCATGGTTAGGTCTTTTGAGCGTAGGACGTTTGAGTTTAGAAGCTCCGTTTTTGACTTCAAATTGCTTCTGATTGTCCTTACGGTATTGGAAACCTTTACCGCTTTGAACTTTTCGAGGTCAGACTCTAGGTGTTTATATCTTAATTGGTCATTTCTTTCCTCTTCCAAGCCATCAATTCGCTTTCGTATTTCGTCGATGCGAGCCATGGCAACGTCGAGGCGACGGTCAGATTCCTCGAGTTGCTTAAGCGCTTCATTTTTTTTCTCATCAAAATATGATAGTCCGATGATATCCTCGATAATTTTTCTACGGTCTTCAGAATTTAATTCGGAAATGCGAGTTATCATCCCCTGCTGAATGATATTAAGTTTATTTGAGGTTGCAAGCACAATTTCTAATAATTCTACCAAAGTAGTCTTGGTCACTCTCTTTTTATTAAGATAGTACTGGCTCTCACCTGTTTGTCCTTCCATCTCTCTTGTTACAGTGACTGAATCAGAATCTACTGGTATTCCCCTATCTGAATTGTCAAAATTTAAACTCGCTCGAATGAGCCTTGTAGAGCTGTTCTGACTGTCATGAAATAACGATTGGAACTTATCGACACGCAAGACTTTCGGGCTGGTTTCGCCTATAGCGAACATTATTGCATCCAAAATGTTACTTTTTCCAGACCCATTGGGACCAGTGATTGCTACAAGTCCTTTCTCAAAGTTTAGTACAGTATTCCTAAACCCGAACGACTTAAACCCATAAACCTCAAGTTTTTTAATGTGAACCAAAGAGTGACTAGTATTGAGATTAGGGGTCTAATTATATGTTGTAGAATACAAGCCATCTCCTTTTTGTAAAATATTTTATGCCCCGTATTGCCTTTCGTGGAAAGCTGCCTTCAGGCTATCGTTGTTCCTCGATCTTCGTTATTTTTCTGGCTAGCGAGAGGGGCCGGTTTCTGCTTTGGGCGGAAGATGAGGACTTGAGGTATTCTTCCTTGTGTGAATCCAGGATATTTGCTGTCTATTTTGAAATATACCTTCGTCGATTTGACCAGATCTATCTCAAAGCCACTATCAAGTACAATATTTATGAGTTCTTTATACTGCCCAGTATCCTTTTGCAAGTCGGTAAGAATTTGCAATGTACCTGAATCTACTAATTTTAATGGGAGTACCGCAAATATGGATCTGTCGGATAATTTTTCTTGGATAGTATTAAGGGGATCAAAATTTTGAGACAAGATTAGCAAGAAATTATCGATTGACTTGTCCGCAATATTTGTCAGAAGTTTTTGAGAATCTCCCCAGAACGAAGATGCATTAGGAGGATCTAAGTCAGCAAACTCTGATTTTGCTTTGAGTACCTCCTTTTGATCTTTACCAATAGCAATAAAATACTCCGCCCAATTATTCACAGCAATTTCTTTCAAAACCTCACAACGACTCATGCGAATTTCGACATTAACCTTAATATACAATTTTATTGCCATGCTAATTGTCCTGCTAAGTTGCGTCGAAGGATTGCCCTCATGGAAAAACTGATAGATCATATTCCATCTTTGCCTGAAAATATCAGGAAAATGACGATCGCGGATTAATTCTTTGAAAGAGTCGACTTCAGCAAAATCTGAAAAGAATGCATCAGTTCTAGAAACAGCCTCGACTCTTGGAAGATATAGCTCATCATAGAGATTACTAACTCTATCCCAAGCCCTGATCGGATCTGAACTCATATAGGTTACAGACAGATCTGAAAGCCATAGAATTTCACCAATTGATTGGATTTTATCGAAATCCTCTCCTTGGTTCTCGAGTTCGGCTAAGAGCTGCGTGAACCTTTCTTGAGAATGTTTTTGTTTAAGATATGGGAAATCTGTGCGCCAGATCAAGGCTTCTACAATAATACTTTCAATGGGTTTTTTTTGTTCTGGCTTGAGATATTCGGGGTGGGTGGTTACGAATTCTATAGCTGGCGATAATGCAGGTTTATACTCTCGAAAATAATCCTCAAAATCAATTCTATTCATTGTAAAATAGGCATCATGAATTTTTGTTGTGCATATCTCATTAATTGTCCTCGTAACCTTAGGACCTTTTGGCGCCTTCATGTCCCCGTCTTCCGTTGAAGAATACGCTTGCGCAGGATCATAATCATGCAGGAGGGAAGCTACAAGAATTAATTCATAATCTCCTGAGCTGAAATTGTACTTACGAAACTCCTTTGGCATCATCTGCAAACTCATGTAGCTTACCTCAAGACTATGATGGAAATTATGATATTCGCTTGAGCCCTCTCCAATCCCCTGTTTGGAATATGCATTTTTAAGGAAAAGCATAAGTATGCGCAAATTGTCTATTCGATCATCCGATAATCCTTTCTGTGTCGCTAATTCTATTACGGCGGCAGCCAATTCATCGTCTTGCACATTGGCAAGGTTCTCATTTGTATCATTGATTATACGTTTTTTTAGGCCCGGAAAGTGTCGTGTGGCTCGTCTGTAAATAACTTGAAGCGGCAAACTTTTGATAAGGTAAATTCCATATGTCGTCGTCGGCCACGGATATCGTATCCTAGGTTTTTCACGCTCGATAATTTCATCTGCAGTACGTACGAGATTTTTGTTGAGGTCAGCAATTAAATAATTCAATTGCGGGCCGTCAAGGCTCAATCGTTCTTTCTGTTCCACAAATCTCACACGTTCGGTGTTCATTACGGACCATTGAGGGATCTTGACCCTGTAACGATAATTTCTTCGCGATACACTACGGAGAAAAGAAGCACCACCACCCTGATTCAATTCCTTGTATGTAACCGCGATGTTCATCTTCCCGGATGTAAACGGCAAATCCTGGTCCTTCACAACTTGTAATATCACTTCTCTCTTGGCGACTTGGAGTCCAAGTAAAATGTGCCAGTACTTTCCCTTGTCAAGCCAGCTTGGAGCCTGGGTTTCTTTGTCCCAAAAGTCTATTGGACCGAGAGGGACGTAACCATTTTCATATTCTTTGGTTTCAGGATTATAGGAATGATATTCATAGTCACCTATTATAGGATCAAGCTTTCTGGCCAGATCTCTTGCTGCTTTAACTAGATCTCCAGTTCTAGAGAACTCCTGGTACGCCATTACTCCCCAGATACTGCCAAGAGCACTGAATAATGTGAATAAACTGGCTTCAATGTCAACCTGGTTTAATGCTAGATATCGCGGCACAAGAGGAATTCCGAACCAGCCAGTAGATAACATGCCAGTAAAGACAAGTGTGATGGATAACCATCGAGCAAGATCATTATATAGTAGGCTAAATGAGTTCGCGGAAATGTATGAATCACGATGGCGTTCATTCATACAGACATTTCACACCCCCCCCATATCTGCTCTAATTTCAACACTTATACGTTCCCTGTAACACATTACCTTTTATTGTATGCTGACAATGCTTATTTCAGAAAGTGCTATTAAAAGAGTCGTGCTTTTAGTCGGCGCATATTAAAATTTTTAGCCGGTACGAATTATTTGCTTAGCAAAAATACATTCAGCATTAAGCCACAGGAAGATGAAACAATATGGGCTGTCGAACTTGTAATAGTTAAAGGTACGAATTAGTTGATTTTACTGATAGTTTCATAGAATTGTTTCCACGAGTCAGTCTTGTGGCTACCCCATCGTTCGAAGCAGATAACCTCTTCCAATCCCATCCGGGGTAGCCAGCCGGTTTTTTCAAGGTCCGGTTTATCTGAAAATTCGCTTACGTAACCTAAACACAAGTATGCCACAGGTCTAACAAAATCTGGAATTGATAGGATTCTCTGAAGATCTTCGTTTGCGAGAATACTTACCCAACCGATTCCAATTCCTTCAGACCTAGCAGCGAGCCAGAGATTTTGAATTGCGCAACACACACTATATACGCCTGTTTCTGCAATCGAGGTTCTACCGAGTACAAATGGTCCAAACCTTGTAGGGTCGTACGTAACGCAAATATTGATAGCAGAGTCCATTATTCCCTCAAGCTTAAGTGAAAGATATCTTTTCTGCTTTACTTTATCACTATCGAGCATAGAGACTGATTTCTCTCGCTCTATAACAAAGGAATCTTTGACCTGCTGCCTAATTTCGTTAGCCTTTATCAAAATGAAATTCCAAGGTTGTGAAAACCCTACCGATGGTGCATGATGAGCAGCATTAAGAATCTTCGCGAGTATATCATTGGGGATTTCTTTGTTAATAAAATGAGAACGGACATCGCGTCGCGAAAATATCGCCTTATAGAGTCCATCTTTTTCGCATGCTGAAAACGGATCGTTGGGACGCATTCTAAATTGTAGAAGAATGCTCCCCGTATTAGATTTATGGATCTGAGGTATTCATTTTTCATTTAATTTATAGATCTCGCTCATTGCGTACGCAATATTTTTTTGTGCTCTGACAACATTCTCTTCATACAAGTCTATACCTGTAAAATTTCTTCCAAGGTAGGTACATGCTATACCGGTCGTTCCTCGTCCTGCAAATGGATCAAGAACCCAATCACCCTTCTCTGTAGCAAATTTGAGAATTCGAGAAACCAAAGCTTCAGGAAATATGGCGAAATGTTCGTTTCCATAATGTGCCCTATTAGCAATTTCCCACACATTACCGGGATTCTTACCACTGGAATTACATACTGCAAAAATAGGGTAGTGCTTATGGCCCCCTATTCTTCTACGTGTTGCATGACGCTTAAATTTTCGGTAACATGTTGGGCAGTATTTTTCTGGATCATATCCATATGCAAGAGATATCTCACTTGTTGTGGGCAATTCTTCAATTGGTGTCTTAGATTTTGCATTGTGTATAATTGCCAGAATTTTAACAATCTTTTCCTTGTCTCTATTCACAGGTTCATATTGAACCAAATGTGAGGGTGGTGTTTTATTCCTACCCATTATTGCTTCGTTACCCTTGGTTCTTACTCTGTTCATAGCGGTGAAACATTTTTCGTTCTTGGACAAAAATAGAATTACTTCATAAGCTTGTGTAAAGTTGTCTTTGGAGCTACTGGAAACATTGTTTTTCTTGTACCAAATGATATCATCCCTGAATATATAGCCTGTTTCAACCAGTTTAAGCGCTAGTCTATGGGGTATCATGAGCTTTCCATGATTCCTACGTGTATCACCACAAATGAGCCACAGACTCCCGTCATCACTAAGAAGATCTTTGCATATTGAAAAAATTTTTGCCAATTCTTTAATATATGTCTCGGCGTTTTTTTCGTGACCGATCTCATCCAAAGCTTGACCATAGTGTCTTTGGCCATAATATGGTGGAGACGTGATAATAACTCTGTATTTGCCTATAGAATATGGAAAAAGTCCACGCACAACATCATAAGAATTACCTTGGAGAACCTGATAAGAAATCATCGATGATAAGGATCCATAGTTACATTGATAAAAAAAGCATTCTTTTTAGCTGCGCAGTACCTTTAATCCGAATTTCTGTATTTAGACGCCGACCACGATGAAAATCATTAATCTGACTTTATAGGCGACTATATATTTAGGCTATCCAAAGAAAACTTGAGCTTTCGTGGGCCGGTGGTCTAGCCTGGTTAAGATACCGCCTTGACATGGCGGGGGTCGTTGGTTCGAATCCGACCCGGCCCATTTTTGATAACGACACTTAAATGCGGCCCACTCACCTAGAATAGAGTAGAATAGTTTGTCTTTAATCGCGGCAAAGGAAGTAGAAGCAGAAGCGAAAATATCACGAAATGATATTGAAAATACATCAGGTGAACTGAGGAACAAAATAAATTATTCGAAAGCACGGAACCGCCTAATTTCTTATTTTCTGCGCCAAGCCGAGTAGCCGAGGTACTTGGATTCGAATGCCTCTACTGCGACCAATCTTTTCCAGCTGATATCGAACGTTTAAAACATATAGATTTAGACCATCGAGGTAAGCCGTACTATCCTACTCGTGAAGAATTTGAGAATAGATTAAAACCGAATAGGAAACGATGAGCGAAAAATCTCGTCTGCATAGGACGAAAAGAGATCATTCATTCGATTAAAACCCAGCAACAGGTCGAAGTATTCCTAGCCAAGGAATTTGAGAGGGTGATGGCTACTTTGTGGCCTTCCTCCCGGGAGGAAGGCCACAAA
>DAOM01000340.1:1810-5685 GCA_002501855.1 Candidatus Nitrosopolaris nunavutensis | reverse complement strand
CTTGGTTTATTCCAGTAAGGACTTTTGCAACTGGGACATGTCTCCCACATTGGCAGATGCAAATACTGTCAATCCAATCCTAAAACTGCAGGCAACGAATGCACCGTAATTAAACCAGTCCAACAAGTGTTGCTGGCTGAGATAATCATTTGGTAAAAGTAGAGTACAAAAGAAGAAAAGGTAGCGTTATCCTTACGACACAAGGCGATTGATTGCACCATATATTGTGTCAATTGAAAAGATTGAATATAATCATATCGAAATACACCAAGTTTAAATTACTTATAATGTTGATATTAAAATAACAAAAGATAGGTTTTATGAGAAATCCCTTCAAAAGATCTGGTAGCCCTAACGGTCCGAGAGCCAATGATAGAGAGCCATCTCGATATAGAGGACCAAGACCATCAGGGACCGCCTTGTCCTTTAACAAATTAAAAATTGTAGCAGGGATAATCACTTTTGTTGTCATCATCATTTTCATGTTTGAATCAGTAGTTGTTGTAGAAGCAGGTCATAGAGGAGTTGTTCTCTATGTGGGGGCAGTTGAAAACCGTGTATTAGGAGAAGGAATACATTTTATCGTTCCTTTTGCAGAGCAGGTAATACAGCTGGAAGTACGTACTCTCAAATTTGAAGCTAATGCAACTGCGGCTTCTAATGACTTGCAAGAGGTGCAGACAACCATAGCATTGAACTATCATATTAGTCCAAGTCAGGCGAACATCATTTATCAGCAGCTTGGAGCAGACTATGCTGACAGAATAATTGCCCCCACTATACAGGAATCAGTTAAAGCAAGTGTTGCGAAATTCAATGCTGAAGAACTAATAACAAAAAGAGCTACTGCAAAAGCCTTGATAGCTGAGACTATTGCCAACACCCTAGGAGCAAGGGATATAGTCGTCGAGACCGTGTTTATAACCGACTTTAAATTCTCACAAGCATTTGCTAGTCAGGTAGAATCAAAAGTAGTTGCGTTCCAAAAATTTCTAACAGAACAAAATAATCTATTGGCAATACAGGTAATAGCAAACCAAACAGTTGTACAAGCTCAAGCAGCAGCAAGGGCAAATGTAGCCAAGGCCAACGGCGAATCTCAGGCAATCCAGGTCATTACAGTACAATTAAAACAAAGTCCGACATATCTTCAGTGGCTATCAATTAACAGGTGGAACGGACAATTGCCTTATGCTCTCGGAAGTAGCGCGTTTCCTTTTTTCCAACTACCGCGAGCAATACCGTTACAAAACCAAACTAAATGAAAATCTCAGGCTAAAATTAATTTTTTTCTGAATCTTACTCAAAGAATACTATTCAGATTGGTCATTAATTACGTATATTGAATATGTCTTGCTTATACGAATCCTCTATTTTGTTATTTGAAATGTATTAACCAGTTGTTGTATAGTTGGCAAATACTTATCATATTCATTTAATCCTGCTTCGTATACTAGAATATACACTTTATCTCCTTTCATTACTCCAATTTCCAAATCTTTGAAAATTGTGTTTTCATCTGCATGAGTATAAATCGATTTGTATGCAGATAATCCAGCAAGAACACTATTAGTGTTTGATGATATAAGTTTAAAGTCTTTAAGAGATTGTTTCAAATCACCGAGACTGCCGTTTGCGTATTGAGCTAAGGTTATACCTTTTTCATCTGAAATATCATCTATAGATATGTCAAGACTCGCATTTGAATTGATAGTTGGAGGAAGGAACGAAACGGCGTCAGTTTCCGAGCCCAGCTTTGTGCCATTTTCTTGCTTCTCCCAGTTGGAGGGATATTGTATTTTTATCCCGTAGCTAGAATTTTCATATGTCAGGAAATTAGTCTGTTGTGCAAATGCAATCTGCTTGTGAAATGTCGGAGCTAAAGATAAACAAAATGTAATCACAATTAATGCCGATATTGATAATATTAGCTTACTCATGATAGCTTTAACCCCCAATTATCATCGCTAAATTCCACTGTAATCAGGCCATATAATCTAAATGTTTTTAGCAAAATAGCTAAATCCAAGCACAGGCTAAGCCAGCTTACAGGATTTGAATTCAGAAGCAATCTTAACATCCCATCACTAGGACTTGAGAAGAAGAGTCGTCTAATTTTTCATCTATTGTCCTCATATTAATTATCTGTTATCAGAGTGATTTGGAAAAGGATAAGACTAGCTCTATTTACCCTTATGTCTAAACCTGTTCGATTACTAATGTAATTGTGATTCTTGCTTTAATCACCTGTAATCTACGATAGATCAAAAGTTTGATAATGTTGTCGGTTTAGCTAAACTAGCGACACCCGTTTAAAAATAAAATATCTCCCAATTTAATACTAGAAAGAATAATATCGATAATAATATTGAATCACGTTTTGTTGCGCTGCAGGAATCGTATCAGGAAAATATTAGTAGAATATCTTGCAGACAATAAAATAAAGTACAGGGATGGTGATGATGATGGTACATACCTAATGACTGATTCTATTCCTATCAGACAATTTTTAGAAAGACTATGGCTAATAGATGAGACCAACTCCTATTATCTAATAATCGAGTATTTGTAAATCGTGTCCCAGAAATAAAGTTCATAATCAAGAATTAGCCCCGCAGCTGCACATATACTCTTATAACTTTGCGGAATGGTGGAATCTATTAATTCTTTAGATTTACTGACAAAGTCTTCAGAAAGAGGAGAAGCAAATTTGTCCAAAAATACACAGGAATTGTCAGTAAAGCCGTAGTTCTTTTTCAATATAGAGCTCATTTTACTACAGTTGGCTCCCCAGACTGGAAGGTCTATGAGCAGCGCAGTAAGAATTTCAGCATCAGAACCATAAACTGCCAATCTAGTTAAGTAGTTGGTATAAGCTTGACATCCTGCCAGTTGTTCATAAGCTTCTATTTTCCTCTTATCGACAACCAATTCGTCAGCCATTATTGTTAGATTTACGAGAGCATCCAATTCTGCAGCTAGACAATCAGTAAACAGTATGCTAGCTACATCACTTGATGTCTTTGATATCATAAAAGCAAAGTTTCTTCTATCATTTGAAATTATGTGATATTGTTCACAGACAAATATTTCTAATTTTTCTTTGGGTATCTCCTTCTTTTCTAATACGTACAAGTATGGATGATTACGGATAGCATGTATAATGTTAGATGAATTGTCTTGTATGCGTTCAATAAAATTCGAATCATTCTGATGATTGCTAGCCATGGATGTAATGGGATTTACATCTAACTTCTTTTAACCATATCGTGCACCATTTCTAAATAAATGCTTGATCCAACAGCTATTGCTCAAATTATATACTGCTAAAGAGGTCTTGTTTCATATACCTGCTGATATGACGACAATAACATTTGCAGATGCTCTGAAGCAGCGTTCGATTGATACGTGGCAGAAAATCCTAACCCACAGATTTATAATGGAATTCTCTAATGATATACTGCCCCCGAATAAGTTCGTCTTCTATCTGAGACAAGATCATTATTTCCTTGAAGAGTTCTCCAGATTTCTGAACTCTGCAAAACAAAAAACCAGCGATAACAAATTGAAGGAATGGCTAGATAGTTTGTACTTGAGCACAGTTAATTTTGAGATGAAGATGCAAAAACAATTACTTGATTTATTGGCATCGTTATCAAGTTCTTCTAACACTATTACTAATGCTGCTAATCATGATATTATCATTCCAAGTAAAACTACTTTTGATTATACTTGTTATCTAAAACATATATCATCCGCCGGTACCTTTAGCGAAATTGTGTCAGTCATGGCAGCTTGTCCTTGGACATATCTCGAAATAGCTGATAAATTGTCTAAAATTGACATTCGAAATGAGATTTTAAGGAATTGGGTTC
>DAOM01000340.1:1210-1436 GCA_002501855.1 Candidatus Nitrosopolaris nunavutensis | reverse complement strand
CCTTTTGCCGCATCGGGGACAATAGTTCACAATTCAATGTACGTGAGGCTTCATAGCTAAGTTCCTGAACCAACTGCTTTTTTTGTTGTGTTATAAGGTGTGTTGCTATTTGAGGAGCCTGAGGTAGGGTTAGATTTAGATGAGCCTGACGACTCCCTTTAAGATTGAATCTCTTGCTGCCTGATTAGCACTGTACATTTGCTTGGCGATAGTTATTCGAATATAG
>DAOM01000340.1:0-842 GCA_002501855.1 Candidatus Nitrosopolaris nunavutensis | reverse complement strand
AGGCTTGAAAGGGAGTGCGGATTTTTGGAGTCGGCGATAGATCTCCATAGTCAGACAATCTCAAAATATAGGGAGCTGGAAGACATGGGGTTTGGACTCAAAGAGCAGAAGCTTCTTTGGCATAAGGTCAGAGAAATTGCAGTCGTAAACCAGATGAATCCAGATGAAGCTGTTCAAAAATTTATGAGGGATGAGGGGGAACAGTACGACAAAAAAACGTACCGCGGCTAAAATTTCGTCGGTAGGTAGATATGCTGCTAACCAGTTCATTCTGACTACTACTGGTGTTGTTACAGGTTTCTATTGAAAAGGTAGGTGAAACGGTGCCCTGATTGTTGGAGTACAAATGTTCGGGATCAGAATTATCGGGGAGGGATGATTCTGATGATTATCTTTACTATTATTAGCATTAGGCGAAGGCTGCGGGATAAGATTATGGTTTGTGCTGCCGGTAGTAGTTGTAACGGCTGTAGGGCTTACCGTAAACGCTTCTGTTCCTGTACTATTCTTATAGCCATATGCAGATACTTATATTATTATTTTGTATTTACCAGTTGTATTGTCTTGACTGAGTGTCCATGAATAGGAGGATCTGCCTGTATCATCTGTTGTTCCCTCGAATTTTTTCAATAATCCTTTTGAGGGGCCTTCAACTATTCCTAAGATTGAACCACCCACCACGGGAAAGGATGAATTTATGTCAGTAACCTTGATTATTACGCTCTGTTTATCACCTGGGTGAACAGACTTGGCTAAATGAATAGAGACTGACATTGTACCGTTGTTATTAGTATTGTTATTAGTCTGTCTCTTATACACATCTGACGCTTCCGACGATCTAC